>JANNJF010000068.1:0-14755 GCA_031405715.1 Gammaproteobacteria bacterium
CCCCGCTTGGGCCGACCATAAAAAATACACCTATCGGCTTCCGTGGGTCGGTCAAGCCGGCGCGTGATGTGCGGATGCTCTCGGCAATGGCATGCAGGGCGTGAGGTTGCCCGATAACGCGCTGCTCCAGGGTTTCTTTCAGATTGAGGATTGACTGGATTTCATTGGAAAGCATTTTCCCGACGGGAATGCCTGTCCAGTTGGCGACCACCTCGGCGATTGCCTGGCTGTTGACATTTACCTGGATCATTGGCGATTCACCTTGTATCGCGCTTAGTTCATCCATGAGTTTCTGTAATGATGATTTAATCTTTTTCTTTTCGCTGTCGCTTAATGGGGCGGCTATGCCTTTCTGCTTACGAACCTCGTCGGACAATGGGCGTGCGTGAAAATCCTCTTCTATCCGCTTTTGCAATTCGTGTATTTTGGCTACTTTTTCCTTTTCCTTTTCCCACTGAGATTCCTGTTTAACCAGCAAGGTCTCCAGACTGCGTAGCTTTTCTTTCAGTTCGTTAATGCGCACCTCGTTCGTGCCGAGGGTGGCATTTTCTCTCTCGAGCAAGGCAATATTGGTGGTGTATTGCGTAATACCGCGGCGTGTGTCCTCGATGGCGGCCGGGGTGGCGCTTTGACTTAATGCGACACGCGCGCAGGCGGTATCCAGCAATCCCACGGATTTATCCGGCAATTGGCGTGAGGTAATGTAGCGACTGGACAATTTCACCGAGTCGATAATCGCTTCATCCATAATGCGTACACCGTGGTGGTGTTGCAGCATGGAGGAAATGGCCCGCATCATATTGATGGCCTTTTCTTCATCTGGCTCTTCAATTTTGACTACTTGAAAACGTCGCGTCAGTGCCGGGTCGCGCTCGAAATATTTCTTGTATTCAGCCCAGGTCGTGGCGGCGATGGTGCGCAATTCACCGCGGGCAAGCGCAGGTTTAAGGAGATTTGCCGCATCTCCCTGGCCTTCCTTGCCACCCGCGCCGATCAGGGTGTGTGCTTCATCGATGAACATGATAATCGGCTGCGGCGACGCCTTGACCTCCGCGATAACGGATTTCAGGCGATTTTCAAATTCGCCTTTAACACTGGCGCCAGCCTGGAGGAGTCCCAGATCAAGACTGCGCACACATACATCCTTTAATGGATCGGGTACATCGCCGGAAGCGATGCGTAGTGCAAAACCCTCCACCACGGCGGTCTTACCGACACCCGCTTCACCGGTGAGTATAGGGTTGTTCTGGCGGCGGCGCGTGAGGATGTCGATAATCTGTCTGATTTCCTCATCGCGCCCCAATATAGGGTCGATCTTCCCTTGGCGGGCATCTTCCGTCAGATTGACTGTGAATTTATCCAGCGAGGGAGTTTTGCTGGGGGCGCCGCTAATGCCGGGTGCGCCGGCGGCGTTGGTGTCGCCCATGACGGTTCTTTTGGATTCATTGGTAGTGCCGACAATCGCGCGTGTTACTTCGCGCAGCGATTCAGGGGTGATCTTCTTCAGCTCACTGGAGGCGGCCTCGGTAGAGCGGCGTATACCGTCATCCAGCATTATTGCCGTAAGTAGATGTGCTGATGTGGCAACGGTTTGACCATAGTCCACGGATGCAAGTAGCCAGGCGTTCTTCGCCACATCTACTACGGTAGGCGACAGCGCCGGTGCGCGGGTATTGCCGGATTTAATCCGATCCAGCTCCCTGTTCAGGTCTTGCGATAGTTTGCCGGGATCGATGTCAAATTTCTCGAGCACGGCAGTTATGTCGCTGCCAGGGATCTCCAGCAGTTTAAGCAACCAATGCTCGATTTCAACGTTGTAGTGAGTGCGTGACAGGCAGAGGCCGGCGGCGCCTTCCAACGCTATGCGAGTAGGCTCGTTGAGTTTTCCAACCAGAGACTTTAGATCTATCGTAATCATTGCAACCTCATTGCACATCAAAATTTATAAAACCTATCTGGATCCACACCCATTATCATAACAAGTGCGGATGCTAATCATAGCGTGAAGCAGGCCCACCTCTGATCTGACTTTACTTTATATGTATTGGCATGGGCAGTTAGCATATGCCCGGCACTTTGTCACAACAGTTTTTTCCGCAGACCTTGAAAAATCGATCGTCGTCTGTGAAAAATTCGCCGATGCCACCTGCACGAATAACCCAATTGTATTTTCGTTTATTGATTCTTACTGTGCCGGTAGAGGAGCAGGGCAGAATACGATAGTATTTATCAGGATCACTATCTTTGATACGGACCGCATGTACCAGGAAGTCGCGCACCAGTTTCTCCGACAGAATAAATCCGCTGCACCTGGTTATCATCTCCGCGCTGCCATCCAGGCGTTTGCTTGTCGCGTCGATATGAATCTTGTCAATGTCTAGGTCATTGCCGGGCTCACTAAGATGGCGCGCAGCGCATCCCGGAAGCAGGAGTGCCAGTATTAAATACGCAGTTACCCTTATCATGACGCCACACTTTTTAAATTGTTTGCCAATGTCACTGTTACCCGATAATGCCCGTTAGGAGTGCCACCCATGACCACGGTCATGCGGTACGCGCTGCCATATTACAGTAATCGACGCGCGGATACTGGTATGTCAACGATGCTCTGAGCACCGCCAAAATGACTCGTATCCGGCGACAGCCAGGTATTCCAACCCAGTATCGGCGGTGCGTAACGCGCTAATCTTACCGTCGCGGGGATATCTGCGCGCCGTATCCGCATGACATAGTCGTAATCGTGCTCAAAATTGATGTACAGCCTCACAATTTCATCTAACGCTTTTAGGGTTGCCGTCCCGGGGGCGAACGTATGGAGTTGTTTGTGGGTTAGCGGCCCAAGAATAATTCGAATCTTACCTTGCGCAAACCAACCTCTTCGGCCAAGCATGACTGACTTTCCCAGCTGAATATTCTGCCCGCGTGGGTTGGCCGGGGAGGGCAGGCGAGTACGCACATCATCAATCAGTTCCTGCCACTGGCCCATAAATTCCCTGATCTCGACGGGAATGGAAAAATGGTTGAATATTATTTGTTTCAGCCCAGCGGTGGTGCGTACCTTTTTTGTGAATAGACCACTGTAGAAAATGAGCGATTCATCTTTCGTGTATAAGCGCTTACTCAGACGGTTCGTTCCCAGGCCAATCAGCGCCAGCAGTATTTTTGTGGAGTTGTCACTATCGCTACCTGGCGACGCGTTTAGCTTCTTGCGTTCACGCTCCAACGGTAAATTGTATTTGACGGACGCTTGATAAAAAAGTGAAATCAGACGGTGGTTGAATATATCAAAGAAGTTCATCATGGACTTATCTTTGATCTTCAGGCGTTTCAGCACCAGCTCGGAATAGTGATAAGGTAGAATCCCGCTGCTACCAGTCAGTCCCATAAAGTTTATGTGCATGTGCCACTGGTTGGATCCGGCCTGGGATTTTTTTTCCTCGATGCTGGATAATTCCGCTGCCGGAAACGAAAGCGACTGTTTGGCATGAAATCTTACAACCTCGGATGATGGTGGTGTGTAACGTGCCACCGGATTCTTCGCGTATGCGGCTGTATTGCCTTTGTAATAGGCGGCAGCTCTTTCAAGCAGGCGCACGGCTTGCTTGAAACTGTATTCAAATGGCCTTTCGAGCAGGCCAAGAATTACAGCAGAATTTTTTCGCCGGCTCTTGGTGGGCATTTCTTTAAGTATCCTTCTCTACTTTTAGCTCGTATGAGGACCCGCGTGAAACTGTTGATCGAACAATATAAAGCGAAAAAATGCTCTAAAACAGTGGCGAACAAATAGATGCTGCTTCCGGTCAGTTTTAAATCATCAATTTCCACTTCCACTTCTATGCCTCTGCACATGGTGGTGTGACCGTCGATGTTTAATGGTGCGCTGATCGGGTGGGCCTTCACCATAGAAATTGAATCAATCAACGCACGTGTTACCGACGACCCCTGAAAGTCATATAGCCGGAGAATTTCCTTCAGTGCCTGGGTTGCATCATCGCGGCCCGTGAGCGAGAGAAAATTGAGATTGAGATGGGAAATCAGCCTCCACCTGGCGAAATTACGCAGGGGCGGCCGGACTACTGCAGTAGGCTTTTTAAGAAATCGTATAGCGCTACACGGCGGCGCTTCGTTCATGCACTGCAGTTTCGGTTGATCGGCAGAATACGGCAGCTTGGCAGGTTGATCGCGGTTGCTGCAGGTAGTGTCTACGTTCAGAATACGTTCTTCCGGCAGGTTAGGATTGAAATTAATATCGACCAGCGACAGGTAAACATTGGTGCCTTCGTCCCGATGATAGTTGCCGAGTTTTGAATTTCGTCGCGACGCAAACCAGAATGTCTGATTCTCCATGCTGCCATTGTCGTGGTTCAAACCATACAAGGGGGAGTATCTAACCGTATCTCCAGTGGATGTCGATGAGGTTACTTTATCGACAGAGTAGACCTCGTACCCCGTTGGCCGCCTTGCCTCGGGGATAATCTGATATTCGTGATGCGTCTGCTCCAGTCTTATAGGATCGGCTTTATGCTGAAACAGATTTATAACTGGACTGCACCCTAAGACAAAGGACTGCTCGCTGACATTGTGCTCCAGCTCGATATCGGATGTTTTAAGGTAAATATACAGTTCAAGAGTCGAGCCAGCGTCCTGCGGTATGTATTCCGCGAGACGTGGTATGTCGATAAACATGAATTTCTCAGGAAAAATGAAATGCTCAGTGAGAAGTTTATATCCGGTAAAAGAAGCGGGCGGATAAGGCAATAACCCGTCATCCGGCCCGAAGCCGACCGGCTGAATGAGGTCGCTACCCATGAAAATGGGGGCGATATCCGATTCAGCGCGCACCATTACAACATTGAGGCATTCATTCAACAGCATCTGGTACAGGGGATGGATATGTTGCGACTGTCCTTTCAGATAGAGGCGGATTTTATCCGTCTTGAGTTGCGCAAAGGTTATTTGGTCGGAAAAAGTTTCGAAAGAGAGCTTAAGTACACTCTGTGCTCCACGCACGCGCGACGAACCAGGCGTGGAGAAGGGCATGCCGAGCAGTTGAGCCGATTTGAGTTCGAAAGGATTCAGTTCTGTTTCATAGGCCGTCGAGAAAATGCAGTTTTCGCCCTGGAACTGCTCGGTGGCCAGTAAAGTTCCACGGGGAATAGTGTAGGTGGATTCCACCTGTTCCTTGTCAGGACTGAACTGTACGATGGACATGGACGGTATCGGACTGAGGTAGTGAGGAAACAGTACGCTCAATAACGCATCGCTCAGCTCGGGAATATCGTCGTCCAGTTTGTGCTGAATACGCGCAGTTAAATAAGCAAAGCTCTCGATCAGACGCGACACATGTGGATCTTCTATGATCTCATCGTTAATTCCCAGGCGACCGGCAATCTTTGGGTGTTCTTTGGCAAATTCCGCACCTAATTGGCGGATAAACGCCAGCTCTTTTTCGTAATAGGTTAACAATTCATCAGGCATTTTATATTTCCTTGACGCTAACCGTTCTTGTCACTGATTCCAATATTGAGTCAAACACGACTACTTGCGGTAGCGGGTCGGCATAAATCACGGCATCAATCCGAAAATGCAGGGTGCGGTCGGTTTCATCTTTGTTGTCGATATAAGAAACTTTTACGGATTTAAATCGCGGCTCGAACTCGACCAGTGTTTTCTGCAACTTAGCGGTAAACTCCGCACGCTTCTTGGAGTCAGTGATATTGATGGTGGCCAGGTCCGGCAAGCCATAATTTAACAGTGATTTGTCCACTTCATACAGGTCATCCGGCGGCTTGATGACGTGATAGCGGGTGTTTAAGAGTGCTTCCAGATCGCGGCGCACGCTGTTACGCAGTTGTTTCACCAGCTGGTGCTGCCCTGGGTCTGTTTCCGCCTGGTTGTGCGGCTCATCGTCGAGCAATCGATCGAGTATGGATGGTCGCAATTTCTTGTTTTTGTCGATGCGCGCCATGTTGCTATCCTATCGACGTCAATTCGGTAACGAGTTCAAGTTCCGATACCATATGATCCAGCTGGTAATGGGGTCTTAAACGGATCTCGCACACAAATTCACCGGGCTTCATCGGGTGTTCTCTAACCGTCACATCCGCCTCGCGTAGCGGGTAGCGTGCCTGATCTTCCCATTCAAGGTCTTCGCGACCGGTTGTATAACTAAAGAGCCAGTCACGCAGGTATTTCTCGCACTCGTTCGCCGTGATAAAGGAACCCACCTTGTCGCGGAATATTATCTTGAGGTAATGCGCGATTCGTGAGCCGCAAAAGATATGCTGAAGCATCGCGGACAGCTTGGCGTTGATTCTTGTGTCATTCGAACCAAATGCCTTGGGTTGCTGTATGGATTGGTTGTTGTAGAAAGCGGCATATTCAGCGTTATAACATTGGCATAAAGGTATAAAACCCAATTCGCTGAGTTCTTTCTCGACCGTGTCGGTGACAATGACCTCTGTCACGGGTTTGAATGCGATGCCGTTTGAATCGGTATGAAATACATCTACCGGCAATGTGGTGACCAGGCCACCCGCGAGGTAATTGCGTGGTACACCCCGGATATGGCCAAACCAGCCGATATTGGTGAATTCACGGATCAGTATCCCCGCGAAGGCATAACACGCATTTCCCCAGAGATAGTTGCGGCTGTCCTGGCCGGCAACGTGTTCATTGAAATAGACTCCCTTAGAGCTGCCGGAATTTTCCGTATAGGGCAGCCGCATCAGGATCCTGGGTAGTGTCAGTCCCAGGAAGCGGGAATCGGGCTTGTCACGTAACGAGCGCCATCGGATATATTCATTTTGCACCAGGACATTCGCAAGGTTGATCGGTTGCCCAAGCCCGGCAAAATCATCCAGGCCAAAAAAATCGCTGGACACAGCCGCGATAAACGGCGCAAACGAGGCGGCGGCGATCTGTGACAGACCTTCCAGCGTGGAAATATCATCATGCGGATGATTGGCGGAGACCTGGTGACTGATTTCATAGTCGCCAATGATGACACCATACGGTTCGCCGCCGGGTGTGCCATATTCTTCGCTGTAGATCTTTTGAAAAAGATGGCTTTGATCGAATTCAAGCGCACGGCCAATATCCTTGACGACCTCCGACCAGTTTATGTCGAGGAATCTGATTTTAATATTCTGGGCGCCATCCGCCTGTTCGGTGAGATACCACAGGCCGCGCCAGGAGGCCTCGAGTTTCTGAAACTTGGGCTGATGGATGATGTCGTTCAGCTGTTCGTTGATCAGCTCATCGATCTCGGCAATATGCCTGGCGATCGCGTTTGACACGCCGTCCGCGCTTTTCGCTATGTGTTGCGGTATGAAGTTATTTATCCAGTAGCGCAGGGCATCGTCGCCATTCTGTTCTGCCAAAAACTGGTTCAGATTGGTGATGTAAGGTTTTTGTGATAACAGATCAGAAAGTGAAATTCGCGCAGCCGTCGAATTTAACTCATAAGGCAGGGAAGTTGATGTTGACTTGGACACTATATTCTTGCTGTGGTCGTCATACGAAGGGCGCGGGACCTCTAGGCGTGTTGCAGCCTACAGGCCGCCGCTTTCCGTGATGATTAACCGGCTTTAGGAATCTTGGCCACCAATCGCAGCGAGGCCGTGAGTTCTTCCATTTGCAGCCAGGGACGCAACCAGGCAATGGCGCTGTAAGCACCAGGCTGGCCAGGTATCTCTTTGACTTCAATGCTGGCTTCGGCCAGGGGATAGCGGGCCTTCATGTCCGCGCTGGCGCCCGGGCTGGCATTTACAAAATTGGAAATCCATTTGTTCAGCCATTCCTCCGCATCAGAGGCCTCCATGAACGATCCCACCTTGTCCCGCGCCATGACCTTGAGGAAGTGAGCAATGCGCGATGTGGCCATGATGTACGGCAGTCGCGCGGAGATTTCCGTATTGGCGGTGGCATCCGGATCGTCGAACTTCTTTGGCTTTTGTGTGGTTTGTCCGCCAAAGAATACGGCGTAGTCGGTGTTCTTGTAGTGACACAAGGGCAGGAAGCCGAGCTTGCTGAGTTCCGCCTCGCGCCGGTCGGTAATACCGATTTCGGTCGGGCACTTCTGATCCATATCGCCATCATCACTCATAAAGACGTGACTATGCAGGCCTTCCACTTTACCGCCACCTTCGGCACCACGAATACTCGTGCACCAGCCGTATTCGGCATAGGAGCGGGTTAATACGGCGCCCATAGCATAGGCGGCATTCATCCAGCAGTAATCATCATGTTGCTGGTTATTCTTGCCACCCTTGCCTTCCTCGAAATTAAACGCTTCGATAGGCTTGGTGTCTTTGCCGTAGGGTAAGCGCGCCAGTACCCGCGGCATGGTCAGCACGACAAAGCGGGAATCCTCGCTATCGCGGAAACTGCGCCACTTAATGTATTCCGCCGATTCAAATATCTTTTCCAGATCACGCGGCTTTGACAATTCCGTGAAGGATTCAAAGCCGAACATTTCCGGTGCCGACGCCGAGATGAACGGGCAGAAACCTGCGGCGGCAATATTCGACATGTTCGACAATAAATTGACGTCGTCAGGGTGGGAGCTGAACTCATAATCGCCGATAAGCGCACTATAGGGTTCGCCACCGGCGGTGCCAAACTCGCTTTCATAAATCTTCTTGAAGATCTGGCTCTGATCGAATTCGACCGCCTTTTCCAGATCGCGGGTCAGTTCCTTCTTGCTGATGTTGAGCATCCGGATCTTCAGCTGGGAGCTGGTTTCCGTATTCGACACCAGATGTTGCAGGCCACGCCAGGATCCTTCCAGTTTCTGGAACTTCTCGTTCTGCATGATCGCCGACAACTGGCCGCTTAATGCCCGATCAATCGCCGCGATGGCAGCGTTGATGGTGACGGTCAGGTTTTTGTCCCAGGTGACCGTTCCCTTCATCGCCTCTTGCGTGAGCGTTTTCAGCAAATCCTCGGTCTCATCGCGTGGAGTTTGCTTGGTGGCGCTTATCGCCTGTTCGAGGAAACTGATTTCCTCGACTTTCGCATCCTGGGTATCAGACTGCTGTTTTTTGGTCATTATTTGCCGCCTTTATCTTTTTTATCATCCTTGCCGATGCCCAGTTCGCCAGACAAGGCCGACATGGCCTTTGTGTTGCTGAGGATTTCTTCAAGAATGGTTTCCAGTGCATCCGAGCGATCGGCCTTGGTGAGCAGATCGCGCAACTTGTTACGCGTGTCCATTAACTTCTTTAACGGCTCGATCTTTTCGACAATTTTGTGCGGTTCAAAGTCTTCCATATTTTTGAAATCGAGCGATACAGACATCTCGCTTCCGTTCTTCTCAAGGGTGTTCTCCACCTTCATTGAGACCTGCGGCGCGACATTGCCCATGACATCATTGAAGTTGTCCCGGTCGATCTGGGAAAACTTGCGGTCTTTCAACGCTTTTTTCTTGTCCGCGTTGTCACCGGAATAGTCGCCCATGACCCCCATGACAAAAGGTATTTCCTTTTTGGCAACGGCACCATTTGTTTCCACGTCGTAGGTAATGTGTACCCTGGGCTTTCTTACCCGTTTCAGTTTGTCATGAATGCTGTCTGCCATGATGTTTTCTCCTGATTATGCGTTCAAATGCAGATTTAAGAAGCGTTTGTCGGTTGTTCACAGGGCGCCGAAAACTGCCAGGCCCAGTGGTATGCGAATCTATTCTTCATTGGTGGTCACGCCGGTTAACGAGCTATAGGTGCTGCGTGAACCGGAGTCCGGGATCAGCTCATGCATGAGCTCACCCAGGGACATGTCGCCCCAGCGCACGGCCTTTTCGATGATATAGGAAAGTGGCGAATGGGGTTCTGTGCGGCGAAAAAACTGTGAGATATGGCTCAGCTGTTTTAAGGCCTCCGCACGCGAGTTTATCGCACCACCGACGGTCGTTGCGCCGGAGGTCTCGGCGCCCATCCCACCGCCCGCCGCCTCAGTCTCGGGCTCGGGTAGTTTGAATCGGGCAATATGCGTGATGGCACCCAGGGTGTCAGTGAGAATATTGACGATATTGCTGGTCGGCGGTGAATCATGCACGCCGCAGCGTTCGATCAGTAGCTGTCCTATGCGCTTGTATTCATCCAAGGCGTCACGCACATCGTCACGCAGGTTGACATAGAATTCCTGACTCGATTGTTCCACCGCTGCCAGAATGTCATCCAGACTGAAGCCATTCTTGGAGATTTGATCGGCCCGACCTTGTTCATCGGTTATGCGCTGGGCGTCCAGGGCCTGCTTATACTGCCAATAGCTGAACGACCCGGACTGGCCTGCTTCCGTGATGTACGCGGTGCGGATGG
The DNA here is from genome assembly GCA_031405715.1 of Gammaproteobacteria bacterium. GTDB lineage: Bacteria > Pseudomonadota > Gammaproteobacteria > Acidiferrobacterales > UBA6901 > JANNJF01. The sequence continues at coordinate 10,317 of JANNJF010000068.1, forward strand.
GGGCGATAAGCACACCCTCTGCGCCTTCGCCATTTAAACCGGTCAGCGCGGCAACCCGTGTCTCAATGCCATCGTCATCGGGCAGGGGGTAAATGTTGTCCCAGTATTTTTCAATGAGTTGGCGGATGAGGCTAAAACCGTCGCGCAGACCCTTGAAACCCGCCTTACGGATCAAGGATTCTGTATACCAGCAGGCGATTTCGAGATCTTTGGCGTTGTCTTTAAGTGCTTTGGGGGCGAGTTCGAGCACCAGGCGCCAAGGTTCGTCCGCCTCGGTGCTCTTGTCATCGAAGATATTGCTACGCTCGGCGGCACGTGCCGCTTTGCGCGCATCTCTGATCCGGGAATACACCGATTGAGGTGAGGCGTCCAGCCTAAGATCGAGACCAACAGCGTTGTCAGCGGATATCGGTTCTAATAGGTTGCTGACATCGATGACCTGCGGTGACGGCATGCTGATTCCTCGTTCAAACACATTACATCCAGGGGGATGTTTGCCTGTACGGTTGTTCGTTAGGGTGCAGGCCCGATTACCTAGTAATAGTGTAATCGGCTTATGTACAAAGCCTGTCCAATTGTCCAAAAAATAGACAACTTCCTCCCCTGAGACTCCTTGTATATCGCCATTCTAGATAACTCTTGCCATTATCGCCACCGTCGCGGATGTGCGGGGGGCACACCCGAGTGGAGTGATACGTCACCCGACGCCCTATTTGTAGGATAGGCACTGGTTCATCCTGCCGCCCAACGACTGGCTCAGTGGTTCAGCGCTCGTCCGGTAGTGGGCCCATGGCTACCCGGCAAGAATGCAATATACCACTATACCCGTTTGATTTTACAGCAAATGTCCCGGATTCGATGCATCGTGGGGGGCTGGGTAGGGGAATTCACGGATAGTTCTATGTGGTACCACATGTATATAAGGTATCCGGTGGGTCGGTGCCCAGGTATTGCCAGCAGGCGCCGGCACGCCGGCTACACTGCAAAGGGTGTTTCGACTTCTTGTTGGCGCCGGTGTGTTTGGTCCTAATTGCTGGCAGCCTTGCTATACTGCGCGGGCGTCGTCGCCGGCTACTTAAAGCCAATAATGACACCAGGGAAGAAGACCATGGGTATTGCCCCCTCACCGCCGGCCAGGATCGTTAGGCTAGCGGGTTCTTCGGCGGGAGGGTGGTGGGTGAACCATACTTAAGTCTTAATTCTTAATTAAGACTGTTCCAGCAAATTCGTACGTGTGTATATCAGTTCAGGGTATCTGAGATTATGTCCATTGAGATAACCATTGTTAGGTCACCCGGCAATGTTCAAAATACCAAACCCGGTCATATCTTCACGGAACAGGGCGGAACCATCGGACGCAGCGCCGGCAATGCCTGGATAGTCGAAGACCCGGAAAAATTCATTTCTTCGAAACACAGTCAAATAACGTTTGAGAACGGCCATTACTATTTGTCCGACCTGAGCACCAACGGCACGTTTTTCAATGGATCCCGCGAACCCATCGGCAGTGGCAATCGTGTGGCCCTGAAGGACGGAGACCGATTCACCCTCGGCGACTACGAGTTTCTTGTCAGCATGCGTAACAATAGCCAGGGTTCTTCGGCAGCATTCAATGACCCTTTTGGCCCCGGCACGTTTGTCGGAGGGGGTAGTTCGAATCCGTTAGGCTTTGGTGACGGTGGGCACGGCCAGGACGACCCGTTCGCCGATTCCTCCGGAGGTTATGTTCCCTCCATTGTGCCCATGCTTTCCCCCGGCCACGCGGAGACTGACCCATTAGCCGCCCTGGATAAGGCCAACGGAATACGCCCGCAGACCCCCTCGCACAATCCATTCGGCCCTGGCGTGCAGCGGGATGACGTCGATGCGATGCAACAGGCGGTGAATTGGCCCAATGCCATTCCGGAAAATTGGGACGCCGATGAAGACCTGATGGCGGATCGTAGACCACCACAGCAACCGGAGAAACCTATCCCGGCACCGGTTGCCGATCCGCAAGCGCTCAACCGGCTCCAGCTGGCGGAACAAAGAAGTGTTGCCCTGGAAAAAGAAAACCAGAAATTGCTGGCGCACATCGTGGCACTGAAACACCAATTAAAAGATCAGGATAAAAAATCCACGACCCCAGGTCCGGGGACTGCAGTAGCCGATGAAACGCTGATCGAGGCCTTGGGGTTGTCGAAGTGGAATCTCACCGAGCAAAAGAAGGCCGAAATCAGCCAGGTGGTCGGCGCACTCGTGCGCGAGACCCTGATGGGATTAATGCAGGCCTTGAGTTTCAGGAAAAAGATTAAAGAGGAATTCCGGATTAATGTCACCACGATACAGCCGGTTGAAAATAACCCGCTGAAGTTTTCCGCGAATATCGAAGACGCGCTGGAAAATATGTTTATCAAGGACAACAAGGCCTATCAAAAACCGCTGGACGCCGTACGTGAAGGCTTCCATGGCATATCCGAACATCAGCTCGCGGTGCTGGCCGGCATACAGGCAGCCTTCAGGGGCATGCTCGAGCGCCTGGACCCGGCATCGTTGGAACAGCGTTTCGAGAAGTATCGCAAGGCCGGTGTGCTTAAAGTCGGCCAGAAAAGCAAAAATTGGGATTCCTACAAGGAATTCCATCAGGACCTGATCAACAACATGGATAACTCCTTCCAGCATCTGTTCGGCTACGACTTTGTGCAGGCCTATGAAGATCAATTGCAGAAGCTGCTCATGGCTCGTAAGGCCAGGGCCAGGACCAAGGACTAACAATCAAATGTATGCCAAAAAAAGGGGCGGTATGAAACTGTTCAGCTGGTTGCAACCCATCACCATCGTTCTCGCCGTTGCGGCGCTCTCTGCCTGCACGTCACTCAATACCAAGGTGGGCGGCGTGTTTAATATGGATACCGACTTGGTGCTGACATTCAAGGCGGATGCGGATATCAATCCAGACGATAAAAAACGCCCGTCGCCCTTATTTTTGCGGATGTACGAACTGAAATCGACCAAGCAGTTCGCGAAGGCCAACTTCATCGATCTGTATGAGCGGGACGCCGAGGTCCTGGGCGCCGACATGGTCGCCAAACAGACCCTCAAGCGGCTGAAGCCCGGCGACGAACGCAAAGACAGTTTTGTCCTCAAGCCGGAGACCCGTTATGTGGGTTTGGTGGCCGAGTTTCTACAATACAAGGACGCGAAGTTCAAGCTGATTATACCGATTGCGCCGACCAACGTTTTCGCGTCGTCGGCGGTTGTACGCATATCAGGCAACATCATAAGCATCGCCAAGGAAGCGAGCAATGAGGACCCCGCGCCTGCCGACAACGCCCCCGCGAAGTGATAGGCGCCCGGGATTCCGATGAAGATGCAGTCAACGAATGGATTATGAATTATGTCACTAGATAACAAAGTGGTGTGGTCAGAAGGGATGTTTCTAAATCCCCAGCACTTTCAGCAACAGGAACGTTATATCGAAAGTTACGTGAGCGGAAAGTGCTCCGCGTTTGGCGCTTACGGATGGGGATTGCATGAATATGCCGTGGACCAGGAGTTGTTGAAACTGGGCAAGATCTCGGTCATCAATGCCAAAGGTGTCTTTCCCGACGGGACCCCGTTCAATTTCCCCAGCCACGATGAACCGCCACCTGTATTGGAGGTGCCGGCCGGCACGCATGCCGCCATTGTCTATCTCGCCATACCGGTAAAACGTCCGGGTGCGGTGGATGTCCTGGACAAGGATGATACCCAAGGCATGGCGCGCTATTACTCTTCCAAAGTCGAGACGCGCGATGTCACGGTGGACGGTGGCGATACAATTTCCATCGATGTGGGCAAACTCAGGCTGCGCTTGCTGCTGGAGACGGACGATCTCAGCGGCTATGCCTGTACCGGCCTGCTGAGAATATCCGAAGCGCGTGAAGACAAGAACGTATTGCTGGATGACCAATATATTCCAACGTGTCTGGATTGCGCGGCCTCGACGCGCCTGAATGGCTATTTATCGGAAATGATCGGATTGCTGCATCACCGTGGCGAGTCCATAGCGGGACGCTTGGCCGATACCCAGCGTGGTGGCACGGCCGAAATTGCCGATTACATGTTGCTGCAACTGGTCAACCGGCTTGAGCCACTGGCGAACCATTTGGATCAGATGCAGGGTTTGCATCCGCAGACGCTGTTTTCCGAATCGGTACAGATGGTCGGCGAGCTTTCAACGTTTACCGCCAAGAACAAACGACCGCCGACTTTCCCGCCGTATCTGCACGACAACCTGCAGGCAACCTTTGCCCCGGTTATCACCTCCCTGCGTCAATGCCTGACGATGGTCTATGAGCAGACCGCGATTTCACTCTCGCTGGTGGAGAAGAAATACGGCATACGTGTTGCGCAGATACCGGACCGCAGCTTGCTGACGACCGCCATGTTTGTGCTCGCCGTGCGCGCGGATGTGGCGG
>JANNJF010000069.1:0-15822 GCA_031405715.1 Gammaproteobacteria bacterium
CACCGCCGCGCCCTCCTTGAGGAATTCGGGATTGCTCACCACGTCGAACGGAATGCGCACGCCGCGTTCTACCAGCACCGCGTCGATCGCAGCCGCCACTTTATCCGCCGTGCCCACCGGCACCGTCGACTTGTCGACCACGATGGTGTATGTCGACATGTGTTGAGCGATCTCACGCGCCACGTTGAGAACATATTGCAAGTCGGCGGAACCGTTTTCGCCGGGCGGTGTGCCGACGGCGATAAAAAAAATCGCGGAATCGGCAGCTGCCTCCGGTAACGAGTCGGTAAAGTGCAGCCGACCGCTCTTGTAGTTGCCAAGAACGATCGATTCAAGCCCCGGTTCATAAATCGGAATTATACCCTGCTTGAGGCGCTCAATTTTCCCGGCATCCACATCGACACAGGTGACGCTATAACCCATCTCGGCAAAACAGGCACCGGTCACCAGGCCGACATAACCGGTTCCAACGATAGTCAGTTTCATTGCTACTTACGTCCCCTAGTTTGGCATGGTAATAGAGTGCTGCAGCAGGTCGTTTCATGGAGATTCAGGCTCTGCGGAATCTCATTGCACACCCTTGTTTTTCCAAGGCAGTATCACCGCCGCCTTCGCCAATTGTTCAGCATGTTCCGGCACAAGCCGGTGCAGCGTTTTGCGTATGAGGGCATCATCGTTCGCGTGGCAGGCCGCCTCCAATTGGTCGAGGGTAGCCTGCAAGTCGTTGAGATCCACCTGGCGGCTTTGTGCCAACAAGATCTTTGGATGACGTGTTTCCGCCAGTTTCTCTGCGGGGTGAAACAGTTCTTCGTACAGCTTCTCCCCCGGACGCAGTCCGGTGTATACAATCTCGATATCCTCGCCCGGTCTTTTCCCCGACAGCAGTATCAACTGCTCCGCCAGGTAGGCGATTTTTACGGGTTCACCCATATCCAACACGAAGATCTCACCGCCCGCACCGAGCACACTGGCCTGCAGGATCAGTTGCGCAGCCTCGGGGATGGTCATGAAATAGCGAGTGATATCCGGGTGCGTCACCGTTACCGGGCCGCCCACAGCAATCTGTTTCTGGAACAGAGGGATAACACTACCGGCCGAACCCAGGACATTGCCGAATCGGACAGTGATAAACTGCGTGGCAGATCGGGTGTTCAGGTTCTGACAGAAAATCTCCGCCGTGCGTTTAGTCGCGCCCATGATATTGCCCGGGTTGACCGCCTTGTCGGTGGAGATCATGACAAATGACTTGCATTGATACTTATCGGCCATGGATGCCAGCACACGTGTACCCAGCACATTGTTCATCACCGCCGCACGCGCCTGGTTCTCCAGCATCGGCACATGCTTGTAGGCCGCCGCATGGAAGATCAGCTCGGGCCGATAAGTGCTGAGGGCATTCTCCACCGCCACCGGGTCGGCGACATCGCCGAGGATGGCCACAAGATCGAGGCCGGGAAACTCGCGGCGCAACTCAAACTCGATGGCATAGAGATTGAACTCACCCTGCTCGAGGAGGATAAGTCGCGTGGGTTCGAGCCGCGCGATCTGGCGGCAAAGCTCGGAGCCGATGGAACCGCCGCCGCCGCTGACCAGGATGGTTTTCCCGCGCACCTCGCTGGTGATCGACTTCCAGTCGAGCGACACCGTCTCACGCCCCAGCAGGTCATCGATCTTGACTTCGCGAAATTCCCGGAGGCCGACCCGTCCGGACATCAGGTCCTGCATACGCGGTAAAATGCGGAAAGGGACACGGGCCGTTTCACACAGCCCAACAATACGCTGCATCTGCGACGAACTGGCGGATGGCAGGGCGATGAGAATCAGTTGTATGTCCAGATCGCGGACAAGTTCGGGAATGGCGTCGCATGCGGATATCACACGCACGCCATGGATGTCCTTGCCCAGCTTCGCCGGCGCGTCGTCGACAAAAACCGTTGGCCGGTAGGTGTGCAGGGGGTCGCGCAACAAATCACGCACCAGCATCTCACCTGCCTGGCCTGCGCCCACGATCAGTATATTCTTCACTTCCTGGCCATAGAGACGGCGATCCCGCAGCCAGCGGTAGGCAAACCTGGGGCCACCCAGCAACATGATTAACAACAGGGGATCGAACAGAAAAACCGAGCGTGGCACCCCTTGCAACCGTGTCAGAAAGAAAATCGCCACCGCCGAAACGACCACGCCGGCCAGCACCGCCTTGAAAATGCGCATCAGGTCAGGCACCGAGGCAAAGCGCCAAACGCCCCGATACAGGCCGAAGTACCAGAACATGCTGCCCTGCACCAACAGCACAAGCGGCAACATCATCCAGGCCTGGCGCCAATATTCCGCTGGGATGCCGTCGAGGTTGAAGCGCAAGAGGTAGGCACTGATCCAGGCTAGGGGGATCATCACCAAATCATGCAGGAACACCATATAGCGATTCTGCAGTTTGATCATCAATCGTTTCATTAACGTACCGTCTTCTTCTAGAACCCGATTACTGTCGCCATCAAACCAAACATGGCGCCATAAGGCGTACCCTGGGCAATTGTACCAGACACGGAGAATAATAGGTCGCGGGGCCACCTGCCAGGGCTCTCCGCTGAACCCAACGCCGTTTCTGCGCCGCCATGGAGTCTATATATATAGGACGGTGAGACATTGGCCCCGCCACTCCTAGGTAGGGTTGCTGCCGATTCTGCACTTCTCTAAATAGAGCGCCTGACTGGTCCGGTACTCGGCCACCATCTCCGGCAATGATACTTCCAGCGTGCGCGTGGGTCGATAACCTAACTCGCGGTGAATTTTATCGGAACTGTACCAGGCCGAGCCAATTAATTTATCCAACGCGTCGCTGTTGAAGGCCAATGGCCTACCCCGCACTGCTCCGATCAGGTCACCGAGGCGGGCAGCCAGCTGCAGCAACGTCACCGGTACCCTCCAACCCGGCACCGGCCGGCCCAGGGCGCGGCAGATCTGCGTATAGATATGACGGGTGGAATAGGTTTGTTCGTCGGTGACGATATAGGTCTGGCCACGGGCCAACGGCTTTTCCGCCGCCAACAGCAGCGCCTGAACCACATCGTCGACATGCACCATGGAACGCTTGTTGCCCAGTTCGCGCAACGGCGGGAAGTGGCCGCGGTCTATGGCCGTGATCATGCGCGGTAGGTTGCCCTTGTTGTCATGGCCATACACCAGCGGCAAACGCAGGATGCAGACATGCATGCCTGGCTCCTGACCCGCTTGCAATACCAGCCCTTCGGCCGTCTGCTTGGCACGGCCATAGGTGGAAACGGCTGGCGTGTCGCTGGATTCATCCAGACAGGACTTGCTGCCCTCACCCATGGCCTTAACACTACTGACGAAGATAAAGCGTTTTACGCCTGCCGTGGCCGCAGCGGCCAACAGCGCGCGGGTTCCCTCGACGGTGATGCGATTATGCAGATCCTGCGCTTCGCTCTCCGAAACACCACTGGCATGGGCATAGCCGGCAAGGTGAAAGACCGTATCCACGCCGTTACAAATTGCTCCGAGACTATCGGGTCTGGCCAGATCCCCTACGCGGGCCGTAACGCCGCCCGCTGGCCAGATCCGGGCGGCCTGCATGCTGTCCCGAATCAATACATGCACAGCGGTGCCCGGGCGCTGCATGAGCACCCCCACCAGTCTTCGGCCGATAAAGCCAGTGGCACCGGTAACCAATATGCTGCAGTTCTGAAGATTGGATAACAAACGCGGAATTCCTGTTTACAAGAAAGCGGACATGCTACTCAACAGCAACAAATAGCAACGATCACTACTGGCACAGGACGCCTATGAAGCAGCTATTTTCTACCACGATTTTCCTCCGACAGTCCAGGTCGGGGTCTCGCTACCATCGTAGTGGATCTGCCACGTGCGTGAGGTGGCCACGCCGACGCCAATGTTCTCTGCTCGGGGTCGCGGCGGCGGTCAGCGGCAGGAAGTGAAGCTCGATGATCTGAGGTTTGCTGCCTCACCATTGCTTTATAGAAGCTATGGACTCGGCCTAGGAAGCCAAGAAAGTCACCACCACGCTTGCCCCGATACTGGCGCGGTGCGCGCGACGACGTTACAGCCGGTAATGCTCGCATCGAAGGACTCTGCTTGCGTGGCCCGATTCTCCGGACCACGGCGCCGAACGTCAGAATAGAGAATCGAAACCAGACCGCCGTGACCACCATCGCCATCAACACCGATGGATACTGATGGTGGAAGAACTTGCGGTAGAAGCGCACCATGCCCTTATGCTTGTACCATAAAACCCGGATGGGTCTGTCGGCACTGCAGGCGCCTTTATAGTGAACCACCTCGACATCGGGCACAAACAAGATCGGCCGGTTCTTACGGTGAAACTGCATGCACAAGTCGAGGTCCTCACAGTGCAGAAAATACCCCTCATCCAACAGGCCGATCTGCTCCAGGGCATCGCGCCGAATCAGCATGAACGCCCCTGAAATCGCCTCCAGAAAGACCGGCTTATCCGGCAAGGGTTCGTGGGTCAAGGCGATATGACGGAAGCGCGGGTGATGCGGAAACAGTTTGTGGAGGTGCAGCACCCGCACCAGCGTCCGCCAGGGACTCGGCACGCTACGTCGACAACCGGCCTGCTCCGTTCCATCGGGATTGCGGATCAGGCAGCCCGCCATCACCGCCTGGGGATAATCCGCCATGGCCGTCAGCATGCGCGCGAGGGTGTCCGGTTGAATGAGGCAGTCGGGATTAAGCAGAAGAACAAAGTCGCCCACCGCCTGCTTCAGGGCAATATTATTGCCGCGGGAAAACCCCAGATTGGCCCGATTCTCCAGAATCCGCAGGCGCGGGTCTGTACGCAAACTCAACAATGGCGTAAGGCTGTCATCCTGCGAGCCATTGTCAGAGACGAAGACCTCCACGGGCACGTTGGAGCGGAGCACCGCGTGTACTGCCTCAGTTAATAATGGCCCGCCATTGAAATTGACAATCACAACGGATACGACTGGACGATCAGCGCTCCGCGTGTTCATTATTCTGTTCTCCATTTCTTGTGCTTCCTTGTCCGCCGCTTCGGTACCGACCATCAGCTACTGCACGTTGGCACGCAGCCCTGCATCGAGGTGTTCGAGCTACCCGCAAAAGACAGCGTATCGCGCTTCCAGTCTAGGCCTTGTCCCTGGTATAGCCAGGCGCGCCTGAAACACAACACGCAATACGAATGTTTTCTGCCGTCAGCTTCGATATAGGAAATAGTCACAGCACCCCTCATTAATTCTACCGCCGTAACGTTCCATCACATTACGCCGGGTCATTGGCCAGATCAAGCCTTGCCGGTGCCGGAAACTAACGCAGCACGCCACGTTGTTGCAGGAGCGCTACCACCTTGTCCACGCACACATCCAGGGGCTCTGTGCCGGTATCAAGGATGAGACTGGGGTGTTCGGGCGGCTCGTAGGGGGACGAGATGCCGGTGAAATCCTTGACCTCCCCGGCACGGGCGCGGCGATACAGGCCCTTGGTGTCACGGCCCTCGCAGACATCAAGCGGGCAATGACAGTAGACTTCAATAAAGTTCTGCTCGCCGATCAGCTGGCGCACCCGCTCGCGATCCCGGCGAAAGGGCGAAATAAAGGCGGTGAGTGAGATCAGCCCCGCCTGCATGAAAAGTTTTACCATCTCACCGATGCGGCGCATGTTCTCGGTGCGGTCCTCAGGGGAGAATCCCAGATCACCGCATAAACCGTGGCGAACATTGTCGCCATCAAATACAAATGTGCGGCAGCCCATCCGATGCAACCGTTCCTCGACTTCGTGCGCCAAGGTGGACTTACCTGCACCGGAGAGACCAGTGAACCAGATCACGACGCTTTTGTGACTATTGAGCTGCTCACGCCGCGCACGCGTGACCGTGGCATGGTGCCAGACCGTGTCCTGACTCTTGGGTGGATTCTCAATCATCAGCGGCTGATCCGATATAGTTGAGCGCAGCATGGCATTGAAGCATGTTAGCGCACCCGTTTTTCGAGCACACGCACATACATGGCGAGAGCACTATAACACGCCAGCCAAAAAGCGATCGCCAGCCACTGAAGCAGGGCCGGCTGCCGCACCACCCAGATCGCACTCAGCCCGCAGGCAAGCATCAAGGCATATTCCCGAAGCACCGTCTTTTTATGTCCCCAGCCCAACTGAACCAGACGTTGGTAATAATGAATTTTGTGCGCCTCCCAGACCTTGTCGCCTTGCAGTATGCGGCGATTCAGGGTAACCGTAGCGTCGACAACGAAGGGCGAGAAGACCAGCAGGGCTACCCAGAAGGGGAACACACCGTCCCGGGCGCCCCACAGGGAGAACGCTGCCGCCAGCAGGCCCAACACCGAAGAGCCGACATCGCCCATGAACAGGCGTGCCGGTGGAAAATTGAACAGCAGAAAACCACCTGAGCTGGCGGCAATGATCAGACTCAGCGCCATAAACAACCCATTCCCGGACATGCCACCGAGAACGGCAAAGGTGCCAAAGCCAATCACCGCCATGCCGCCGGCAAAGCCGTCCATGCCGTCCATGAAGTTATAGAGATTGGCCATCCAGATCAGGAACAGCAATGAGAAGATCATGCCCAGCCAGGCAGGCCATTCCCACATCACACTCGGCAAGGAAATGAACGGTAGAACCAGCCCGCTGGCTACAAGGATGCCGGCGCTGGCCAGGTGACCAAGCAGCCGCACACGCACGGACAGCCCGCGGCGATCATCCATAAATGAGAGTGCCGCCATGATCGCCGCACTCAGGCCAAACCACGGCAGAAAATTCCCCATCTCCTCCCACAGCGCGAGCAGAACAAAACCGGCCGACACGCCGGCGAGGATGGCCACGCCGCCGGTGCGCGGGGTCGCGCGTGTATGCAGCGAGCGCTCATTCGGATGGTCGAGCACGTGCAGACGCGAGGCGGGGTTGCAGATGCGGCGCGTGAGCAGCGCAGAAATCAGGAACGCCAACACTACTGCTACGCCTGCTACCATGGCTGCGCTCATGGATACAATTACGAATCGCTGCGATTATTTGCAGGTTTCTGCCAGACGACCCTGTTCACATAATCGGTGTAACTCAGAATAATCCTGAGGACCTTCATGGAGACATTGTCGGTATCGTAATCCTTAACAATTCTGAAAGCGGGCTTTCCCCGCTGGAACTGCTCCATCACGATGCGCATCGCCTCCAGCACGCGCTGCGGCTTGAGCCCGCACATGATAAGCGTGCCCTCGTCCATGCCTTCCGGGCGCTCATGCGCCTGTCTGATCGTCACCGCCGGGAATCCGAGGATAGATGACTCTTCCGTGATTGTGCCACTGTCCGAAATTACACACGCGGCGTGCATCTGCAGATGCACGTAGTCGAAGAAACCCAGAGGCTTAAGAAACTGGATTCTCCCATCAAGACCGCACTCGCCTTGTTCTTCCAGGCGCTTGCGGGTTCGCGGATGAGTGGACACGACCACCGGCCGATCATGTGTCTTGGCGACAGAGTCGAGTGTCGCCAGAAAATCTCTGAAATTCTCGGCCGAATCAATGTTCTCTTCCCTGTGGGCACTCACTACGAAATACTTTCCATGACTCAGGCCGAGTCTGCTGAGTATGTCGGATGCCTCAATCTGTTCTTTATGGTAATCAAGCACTTCTTTCATGGGGGAGCCGGTCTTGAGAACCATCTCCGCTTTCAGTCCTTCGGCGAGAAGATAGCGACGGGCATGCTCCGTGTAGGTCAGGTTGATGTCGCTGACGTGGTCGATGATCTTTCGGTTTATCTCTTCCGGGACACGCTGATCGAAACAGCGGTTACCGGCCTCCATATGGAAGATCGGAATCTTGCGCCGTTTCGCCGCGATCACCGCCAGGCAACTATTGGTATCGCCGAGCAGCAGCAGCGCATCGGGGGATAGCTCGCTCATGACGGCATCGGCTTTGATGATCACGTTACCAATGGTTTCCGCGCTGCTGTTCCCCGCGGCGTTCAAGAAGCGATCCGGCTTACGCAACCCCAGATCCTTAAAAAATATCTCATTCAGCTCGTAATCGTAGTTCTGGCCGGTATGTACAAGGGTATGGTCCACATATCGGTCCAATTCGCCGATAACACGAGACAGCTTGATGATTTCCGGCCTGGTACCCACGATGGTCATGACCTTGAGTGCCATATCTCCCCCGTCAACGTTATGGACGTGCACATTAGTAATTCTGGATTGTTATCGAGCACAGATCAGCGCAACATTTCTGTATCCTGGGATAAATCGACCTCATCGACCATCAGTCTGTGTTTGTGGAGCAGTCGTGCAGTACCCGCAAGGTCAAGGACGGTATCGGCGGAGCTGAATTCCTTGGTCAATGCGTTCGGCTCCTGCATACCATCTTCGCGCAGCTCCGGTAACATGGGCAGGATGGCATAGTAGTCCCCGCGCTTTACACAGTGATTGGCCTCTTCCTCCGATACCATAATTTCGTGCATCTTTTCACCGGGACGGATGCCAGTGATCTTGATCTCGACACCGCTGCTGCCGATCAAGGTCGTGGCAAGGTTAATCACCGTGGCGGCTGGGGCATTGGGGACATAGGTTTCGCCGCGACGTGCCTCACGGATGGCGGCAAATACCGTGTCCACGGCCTGGTTCAGGCTCAGCAGGAAGCGGGTCATGTCCGGGACCGTGACCGTAACCGGGCCGCCCTTGCGGATCTGATCATGGAACAGTGGAATCACCGAACCTCGCGACGCCAGGACATTCCCATAACGAACACAGATAAACCGCGTGCGCGGATTCAGGATGTTCGCCGCGATAAAAATTCTCTCCTGAATCGACTTGGTCATGCCCATGACATTGACCGGCTTGCAGGCCTTGTCGGTGCTGATGCCGATGACGGTCTCGACGGGATAGCCATGCTCCTCGATCGCACGCACGATATTGGCCGCGCCGATACAGTTCGTGAGCACCGCCTGGGTAGGAAAGTACTCGCAGGCGGGAACCTGTTTGAGCGCGGCGGCATTGACGACAATGTCGGCGCCCTTCACGGCCGAGCAGACATCCGCGAAATTCCGCACGTCGCCGATCCGGAATTCGAGAACATTCATGAAGTTCCGATAGATCACTTCGTCCGTCGCGACCAGCTTGTGCAGATAAGACATACGCATGTCATGCTGCTTGGCCTCGTCCCTGGACAGGACGACAATCTTCCGTGGCATTCCCTGCTCACCGGTCAGCACACGATGAACGAAGGTCTTCCCCATCGAGCCCGTTCCACCTGTCACCAGAATGGTCTTGCCTTCAAAAATCATCTTCCACCTCGTTTGATATCGTTAGTCAACTCGTCAAGCATGTCATCCCAGGCAGGCGGCGTGTAACTGAATTCCTTGCGGAACCTGCTGGAATCAAGACTTCTGTCAATACCGAATGATTCGTCAGGTACAATCTGAACAGATAGCCCGAGTTTTTCCTTTATCTTCGCCAAGAGTTCAAGCTTGCTGATGGGCGCGCTCGAAACATGATAGAGGCCGGACGCTTGCGGATGCTGTACCAGCAACTTCTCGATAATTCTTGCCATTTCAATGGTCGTAAAACCGGAGAAAACGGCCTTTCGATATCCCTTTATCGGACCCTGCTGCGCAAGAAACCATTCCACCAGACTCTTCTTGCGCGATAATTCGCTACCGATGATCGAGGTTCGCAGGGTTACGCAATGCGCCTCGTGCACTTCGCCTAAATATTTGCTCTTGCCGTATAAATCTTCTGCGTCCGACAGATTGCTTTCCTGGTAATTGCCCTTCCGCCCGGAGAACACACAGTCCGTGCTCATGTGAATGAGCCGCGCACCCACCGCCTTGCACAGCATCGCCAAGCGGTGTGGAAACAGGGCGTTGATATCAATGCTCGGGATGCTTTCCTTTGCGGCCGACTGTTGCTTGACGATCCCGACGGCATTGACCACTGCCTGAGGATGAAAGTCTGCCATTACACCGATCAATTCCTCGGTGCGGACAATATCCACGCCACAATAGCTGTTTCCCGGCTTGAACAGGCTGAGGCCTGCATAGGCATCCGAATCGCGTCTTAGGGTTACGCGCACTTCATGTCGCCCCTGCCACTGGCGTAGCAGCTGGTGGCCCAGCATGCCATCGCCGCCCAGTATCAAGATGCGCAAGTCCCGGCCTCCTTAATTATCCCCTTAAGCCACCCATCCAGGCGATCCAAGAGTAGGTTACGCTCGAAATTGGCAAGATAGTACGCCCGTCCACTGGTACCCATTGCCTCCCTCTCCGCCTTGGGCATGCGGTACAAACCTAACACGGCTTCGGCGAGACGATCCGCATCCTGTGCCGGCACCGCCACTCCGGCACCTGCTTCGCGGATGATACGCGCTCCTTCTCCGTCCAAGGCCGCCACGATTGGCCGCGCACATGCAAGATACGACTGCACCTTGGATGGAATGGTCAGCGAGAAGATTGGATCCCTGCGCAACGTCACCAGCATCACGTCTGCAAGCGCAAAAAACTTCGGCATTGTCTCGACCGGATGATGACCGAACAAATGAACATTTCCAGCAAGCCCACGCCGGCTGACTTCTTGCTTTACCCACGTCGCTACGCGCCCATCGCCCAGCACGACCCAGTGTATCTCCGGATAGGAGATTAGCCTCTCCGCTGCACCCAGGATGGTTTCGAAATCCTGGGCGGCGCCGATGTTGCCGGCAAACATGACCCGGAAACCTTCCGGCAGCCTGCTGCGCTCGGCTGCCCCATCCAGAAAGATTGCAGGTTGATACAGTTCCTCAGCGCTGTTTGGAAAGTATTCAATCCTCTGCATATCGATCTCGAAGCGTCGTATCGGTTCAACAAATGCCCGTGACTGGACAAGAATCCGGTCACAGCGCTTATAGATGAAGCGCACAAGCCATTCGACCTGGCGAAGAATCCACGTCGAACGAACCATGTTTGTCGCCGACAGGCTCTCCGGCCAAAGGTCCTGGACCCAGAAGAAGATGGGTGCACGGTGGAGCTTCTTGAGAACCAGTGCCGGTAACCCGACGGTGACTGGAGATGGCTCGTACACGAATATCGCGTCAACCTTCTCACGGCAGCGAAACGGCGCAAGAAGGCTGGCAAATACGGCAAAGGAAGCATAATTCAAGGCCAGCCGCCATGCCGTCCCGGAGCCGCGCGGAATCACCGGAACCCTTGTTACGGTAATGCCGTTATAACTGTCCTTTCCTCGCCGGAAAAAACCATACCCATTAAAAAACTTTCCAGCCGGATAATTTGGCTTGCCTGTCAATACCGAAACCTGGTGCCCTCTGTCCCTCAGACCTTCCGCCAGATCGTTGATTCGAAAGTTTTCAGGCCAGAAATACTGTGTGACAATAAGAACTCGCAATCTTGCACCTAGGCCTTGCTCAGTAGCGTGCCGTACAGATCCAGGTACTTCCGGATCACCACATTCCACGCATAGTTGTCTCGCACGTAGTTTCTCAGTTTACTGCCCATAGCAGCGAGCCTCGCACAGTCTGTTAACATGTCAGCCAAACCTGCTTGTACGCCTTCGACGGTCGCGGGTACCACCTTGCCGCCTCCGATCCTGGCAACCTCATCAAAGCCGCATTGATCCGTGAGCAGTACAGGCGTCCCGGAAATACCCGCCTCCAGTACCACAATCGACATCGCCTCCTGGCGTGACGGGATCACCAGCAGATCGGCGGCGTGATAGGCACCGGACTTCTCCCTACCGCCCACATAGCCAATGAAATGCACGCGTTGTCTGGCCGCGCAGTCCGCCGTCCTGTCTTTGAGTGTGCTCAGTAAGCCGCCATCGGGGCCCGCGAATACCAGATGCCAATCAGGCCATTTAAGTTGCTCACGACAAAAGGCATCGAGCAGAATATCAGGCCCTTTGATGGAATTAAGTCTTCCGAAAAAGAGTGCAACCGGCCGGTCACCAAGTCCGTATTTCTCGCGAAATTCGGTCGCCCCCTCTCCGGGAAAATCCGCAGGGTTGACTCCATTCGGTATGATTATTACCCGCCCTGGGTCCACCCCATAAGACTCGAACTGCGCACACTCGTCGTTGGTGATCGCAATCCACGCATTAGCGTTGCGAATGATCCGCCGGCCCACAATCCAGTTGTAGAATCTCTTGAGCATTTTCGATCTGCCGTAGACCAGCAACGCCCCCGCTGGGCACACGACATAGGGTTTCCGCATGCCTCGCGCAGCCCTAAAGACAAGCGCATTCAGCACCGTCCAGTGCCCCATCAGGTGAACGACATCGACGCCCTCGACTATTCTCTTGATCGTTTTATATCTTGCGAGAGGAATGAAAAATCGCTGTAACAGACACCGGAAAGCAGTAACGTGAATTCCGTCAAGCACAAGTATATTTTCAACTGAAAGTCCGATGTTTGTAGTCAGGATACTGCAATCGACCCCCGCGTCGCGCAGTGCACGGCTCATCTGAATCGTGCGCTCAGCAGTGCCTCCTCCGGTTACCGGATCCAGCACAGCGTTTACATTTAGCACCTTCACAGTAGATCCGTTCCTTCGTTACTCATCAATAATGATGTCTAGATTACTGATATGTTAGTAAATATCAGCGGGAATATTTTCGTTATGCGGACACACCAAGCCCCCTCATCTGCCAGTGAAGGAAGATTTATACCACGCCGTATACTCTGCCAACCCACTTTCAAAACTTATGGGTCGCTTGAATCCATAACCAATCAGCTTGCCAGGGTCGTAATCACATAATGGGTTAACGTTGTTCCTGCCAAGGCAGGTCAACAAAAATGCCAAGATTCCTGGTGGCACGGGTATGCGGGGCAGGCTGTAATCCGGCGTCCCGAACTCTCGCATTAAAAGACGTTCTACATGGGCATAGTTATTAGCGGGGTCATCGTCATCAGAGATGATAAACACCTCGCCACCAAGATTTCCGGAGAAATTCGCCAGAAAAAGAATCGAAGAAACCACATTGGCAACATGGACCAGATTCATTCGCCGCTTCCCGAAGAGGCAAGACTTGAGATAATTCCGCGTACGACGACCGGTCACGAGGTCGTCAGCAAGTTTCTTCAACGGAGCACCGCCAGGACCAAATACCGAGGTCGGACGCAGGATGGCACAATCAAAATGGCCATTAGCTGCACTGACAATGACCTCTTCAACCCTGAGTTTTGTGATGCCATACTCGGTAATCGGCCTGCACGGAGTCATCTCCGTGATCAGGTTGTCCGAGACGCGGCCAACAACAGCTGCTGTGCTGCAATGAATCAGGCGCCCGATCTTCGCAGTACGACATGCCGCCAGCAGATTTTCGGTTACAACGAGATTTTCCGCCTGACCGGCATTCCAAAGATACACAAGATTTACAACCATACAGCCAGGTTCAAAAAATCCCCGCAAGGTCTCAGGCGACCGCAGGTCGCCTTCTGTAACTTCTATGTTGCATGCTAACCCAGCAGCATCAATCTCTCGTCGTCTGGATCTAGAAAGTACTTTTATCCGGCATCCACCATGACGCGCTAACTCAGCAATAAGATGTTTGCCGATATAACCAGAAGCACCAGTTATTGCGATTGTGATCATCGAGAATTGATCATGGCCGGGAAGCAGAATCTTTTGCTAATGAAAGCACACATAGAGTCTTTTTAACTGTCTGAATAAATCGCTATCTGTCCGAATTCGCAACAACCGGAACACCCAGAGTTTGAATTTGGTGGCAGCCCCCCACCCTTCGCCAAATTCTCGGTTCAATTTCCCCCACCTTGAAACAATATTTGGGCAACTTGCTGCCACTCTAAAATAGAGCCGTGTCGCATGATCAAAAACCACATCTTTCGATTCCCCATGGCTCTGCAGCAATAGCCCTGTAAATGATGCATCCACAGCATCCATATCAACCTCGGATAATGATGATCCAAATATTTTCAGGGCTTCATCAATCCACTTTCGGTTTAGTCGCGTTGAATGGAACACGAATTCCCAGTATCGTAGACGTATATCCTGTACTAGCTGTTGTTGCCGATTCGCTGTTCGGGTAGATATCTGTGCGGCATGAACCCGGTACAACAGCAAAACCTCAGGCACATTCGTCATCTTCCACCCCGCTTCCACCGCACGCTCCCACAGATCGTAATCTTCGGCCTTTTCCCATGTTTTGTCGTAACGTAATCGTTTTACTAATGCTGTGCGCACCATCACTGCAGGATGTGCAAATGGTGAACAAAACAACATTTCCATCTTGATGGCTTCGTCAGTTTGTCGCAGCCTGACTACTCTCTTATCCGGAGAACCAAAACGCCGCACCCAACTGCCAGAGATATCAGCCCCTGTTTTTTTAAGCCATGCCAGTTGTCGTTCAAAGCGGTGAGGTAAAGCGATATCGTCTTGATCCATGCGCGCCACCCATTCCCCACGGGCAATATCTATCGAATCATTTAGCGTGGTTGCGAGCCCTCTATTTTCACGCGCAACTACTCGAATCCGCGAATCGCGTTGTTCATACTTTCGCAATATTTGCAGCGAGCAATCGGTTGATCCATCGTCAATCATGACCAGTTCAAAATCTGTAACGGTCTGCGCCAGAATTGAATCGATTGCCTCAGCTAAATATTTTTCGCCGTTATAAACAGGTAGCACGACTGAAATTAGTGGCGCACGGCTATTCCCGGCTGGTGTTCCAATAGAGTCATCTGCCATATCTACAGCCTTTTCAGCCAATCACGCGTAAGAAGCAGCCCATCTTGAAATCCAACCTGCAGCTCCCAGCCCGTGTGTTTGTGCAATTTCGTTGAATCGAGCACATTGGTCTTTGCATCGAAAACACGTTCTGGAAGATGCTCAATGTCGAGTTCAAAGCCAATCTCATTGATCAGGGGAGTCATGGCTTCAATTACGTCCATATTGGAAAGCCCTATCCCTGATCCAATATTGTAAGTCTCAGATACTTGTCCATATTCCAAGGCGTGGACTATCGCTGCTGCAAGGTCGCTGACATATATGTAATCACGAACAGTGCCTCTCAGACCAAATATCCTGATAGATTGTCCGCGCAGTGCTGAGGCCATGGCAGTAGAGATAAATCCCTGGCCGACAAATGGTCGCTGTCCGACTCCAAACGCGTTCGCAGGACGAACGCAAACGTAATTCAGGCCATGTGTCACCCTATATAGGTGAGCATAACTCTCCAATGTCAGCTTAGTGACGCCATACGGAGAGATAGGCTTGGTTGGGTGATCCTCTTTAATGGGCAATTTGATTGCTTCGCCATATACCGTTCCACCTGAAGACACCAACACCAGCTTTGCACCTCTATCAGCTACCTCAGAAAACAGCTGCACTGTGGGCGGAAGATTTTGCAGCATGTCAGCCAAAGGATTCTCAAAAGAAGTGTTGGGCACGGTCGCATAGGCCAGATGAATCACTTCCTGATGGAAATCGAGCAGGTCTCTGATTAACTCACGACGTGCATAATCACCCGAAATATACGTAGCACCTTCCGGTAATTCATGCAGAGGAGTTGCTTTCCTGCCAAGCACAGTAACCTTCCTACCTGTAGCAAGCAGATCGGGGATCAGATATGCGCCTATGTATCCTGCTCCACCGATTACCAAGGTATTGGATCTGCGGCTCACAGAATTATCCAGTCGGTTGGGAATAAATCTGACACGTTGGTATCGTGAGCAAACCACCTTTTTGGCGCCACCACGATTTTATCCGGCTTGGCATTCAACCAGGCTCCCCACCAGCTAAACGAGCTGTTGGCGATAATGTGATGACAACACAGTGTCATTAAGCGCATATCGTTAT
>JANNJF010000070.1:0-6711 GCA_031405715.1 Gammaproteobacteria bacterium
GGCCGGCCGCTGGAGGGTGTGGAAGTCAAAACCCTGCCGGACGGCGAATTGCTGGCGCGCGGACCGTCGTTGATGCTGGGCTACTGGAACAATCCGCAGGCCACCGCGGCGACCATCGACCCGGACGGCTGGATCCACACCGGCGACCTGGTGCGCATCAAGGACGGCAGGATCTACATCACCGGTCGCGCCAAGGACATCATCGTGCTCAGCAACGGCGAGAAGGTGCCGCCGTCCGATGCCGAGCAGGCGATCCTCATGGACCCGGTGTTCGAGCAGGTGCTGGTCCTGGGCGAGGGCCGCGGTCACCTGGGCCTGCTGGCGGTCAGCCGGTTGGAGGACAAACAAGAACTCTGCCGGCGCGCCAATGCGCAGCTCAGCAGTTTCCCCGGTTACGCCAAGATCCATCACTTGGCACGTCTCGCCGAGCCATGGACCGTGGAAAACGAATTGCTCACGCCGACGTTGAAGCCGAAGCGCAACAAGATCGAGGAGCGCTACGCCAAAGAGATAGAGGAGATGTACCGGCGTGAGAATGCCTGCCGGCCGCCGAAGTGATAGGGGACAACCCCCTGCTTTTATCGTAGCCGTGGCTTATTCCTTTCGCGTCGTGCTAAGTGGGCCGGCTTATGTAATTCCTATTCAAATCCGTGCCCTATTAAGGGCGTTTGCGGACCGTAGACACAAAATTGGTTGGTGTCCTCGATTATCAAAATTCAGTTTCATTAGATAATTCCGGCAACAATGGACATCAACGCCATCATACAACGACTGAAGAACCGGGCCGACAGCGAGCACGAACAGGCGCTGGCCCGCATCATTATCAGCAGCGCCGTCCTTGCATATCTTCTTTACACCTATTTCACCAGCGCAGTGACGGCACTTCCGATGCAAGTTCTGGTCGTTGCACCGTTATTCGTTGCCGGCTCGTGTGTTCTGTTCATCACAATTGTCATCTGGCCGGGGATTTCATTGCTACGGCGTGCTATCGCCATGGGCATGGATTTTTCGGCGCTTACCTATTCCATGCTGGCCACGGGTGAAGTCGGCGCAGCAATTTTTTCCATTTACCTGTGGGTTACGGTGGGTTATGGCATGCGTTATGGGCTACGTTATCTGTACGTCAGCACGGTGTTGGCGAACTCCAGCTTTTTGTTCGTCATGTTTACCAGCCCGTACTGGATCGAACACCGTACCATCGCCACCGGCCTGTTCTTGGGGCTTGTGGCGTTGCCGGTTTTTTTCTCGAGTCTGCTGCGGCGCCTGGGCCGATCAAACGAGAAACTCAAGAAACTCAGCGAGGAGATGACGCGACTCGCGATGCACGACAGCGTGACTGGTTTGCCGAACCGGGTATTGTTGCAGGAACGACTTGATCGGGCGATTTGTGTGTGTCGCAGACATCAAAGCGCGTTGGCGGTATTGTTCGTCGACCTTGACGGGTTCAAAGCGGTCAACGATCAATGGGGGCACAAGGTCGGCGACGAGCTATTGCGAATTTGCGGCCGCCGACTGGCCGGCGCTGTGCGCGAAACTGACACGGTGGCGCGTCTCGGGGGTGATGAATTCGTCCTTCTCTTATCGGAAATACGCGTACCGGACGACGCCATGCTAGTCGCTGGAAAAATCCTGGTGCAATTACGGGTTCCGGTTCAGATCGATCGACAAGAGTTATCGGTTGGCGCAAGTATCGGCATCGCCGTATATCCGGCAGACGGGGAAAACACCGATGCCCTGATTAAAAGCGCCGATCAGGCGATGTATGTGGCCAAACGAAGCGGCAAGAATACCGCTACTTTTAACACCGCGCGTGATGAAGCACGCTTAAGCCGCGGTGATTGAAACCACCCCCCAAGCACAAGATCAATTCTGGGAATGCAGCATGGCTACAGGGGGATCGGGTTCATTTCAACTCGTGCCGTTTATATCCCGGTTAAGTTATCCGTCTCGGCTACCAAAGGAATAGAGGGAATAGGGCGAACCGCTGCCACCTGTCGCTGCGAAGATTGGCTGATTAAGTATCTGTTTCCAGGGTACGACACCTGTAGCCATCATGCTCACTCAATGGGTTGGAGAGGTCCGATCCGGACTCTGCACTGGCGTGCCAGCCCTTGGCCCTGCTATCCAGTGCGGTGGCTCGCCGCCGCTGTCTATGCGGGAGTTTGCTCCCGCATACAACACACCGCACGGAGCATATGGGTGGTGACGGGATCAATGCGGCGAAGCCTCAGCATCCGTCCCGATATTGCCCCGGTATTATTACTCAAACATCATGTCAGCAATGCGCCTGACAGCCCCCCGTGCATCGTCACGCTTAGTGTCGAAAGCAACATGCTCGTCCAGCCTTGCGGTGGGTGACAGCCTAATACCCCAGAGTGGCGCAATTCGTTGGGGCAACATGGAGTAGCGTACATCACCGATGCGCTGACCATCGTTCGGGTCGACGGCGACAAATCCGGCGGAAGACACGTTAAAGCGCTGTATGTCGAGGGCCTGTTGCGAGGCGGGATCCAGCCATGGGAAGTCGCGCTGAATAGCAAGCTTCAGAACGTTATCGCCTTGCCAGATAACTGGTTTGAAAATCCCGGGTTTAACGGCATCGACATAAAATCTTTCGTCGGTTTCGTACAGCACCTTCCATACCGCCAGGTTGGCAAAACTGGGTTTGACTTCGAGCCTTAGTACCTTATGTCCACGCTCCTGGGCCAGCGCCAGGCCCATGGCCTCGGCGCGTTGATGCTGCACGTAGCCAATAGAGAGATACATCGCCCCCCAGAGCAAGGCCCATTTTACATAAAGCCGTGTTTTGGTCACCGCCGCACAGCCCACAAGCACTAACAGCGGCACGGTAAACATCGGGTCTACGATGGAGATGATATCGAGGGAGTAACGCTCATCACTGAGTGGCCACAACAGCTTGGTGCCGTAAGTGGTACAACCATCCAGTAGACCGTGTGTGGCAAAACCGACCATACACCACACCAGGGTTTGCCGGTAACTCAACTGCCAGCGTTTACCCAGCAATGGGTAAAGCAGCAAACTGCACAGCAACCCGCCTAGCGGGATAAATAACAGCGAATGGGTAAAGTGTCGATGAAATTCAATGGCCAGCAATGGGTCGGTGGATGAGCGGATCAATATATCCAGATCCGATGTCATGCCAGCGATGGCGCCTATGACAGCGGCCTTGGCCAATGCAAGTTTAGGGCCGCGTGTTTGCGCAAACACAGCGCCCAGAACGCCTTGTGAAACGGGGTCCATAGCTGAGGGTTTTTCCTGTCGGGAAAAGGGAACAGATTTATTTTCGCATTCTGCACGAGAAATAAGGAAAGCACTAATGGAGCACATTGTTTCGTGACCACATTGATTCAATAACAAAAATGCCTGTCTAACGACGCATTTTGCTCGACTTATCCCACCTTCTGGTTTTGATTCAGAAGATTATAGAGGTCGGACCCGGGATTATTCCGGGATTATTCGGATCGTCCTGCAGGGTTACGGCCTCACCGAGTTTTCGCCGGTGATCAGCGCCAACCGTCCGGGCGACAACGATCCCCTGTCCGTGGGCCGGCCGCTGGAGGGTGTGGAAGTCAAAACCCTGCCGGACGGCGAATTGCTGGCGCGCGGACCGTCGTTGATGCTGGGCTACTGGAACAATCCGCAGGCCACCGCGGCGACCATCGATGCGGATGGTTGATCCACACACGACTTCTGCGTGATCAACCTGCATTGCCATGCATTCGTTATATCTTTAGTTTAAGTACATCAGCCTAGTGTGTATCGCCACCAACGTTGCCAATCCGAGAAATAGTCCACTCAGCACAAACGACCTAGTTGTGATCGATTTTTATTAACTTATTGTTTTTGTTCAGTAAGAATGTCCCATTCGCACCCACAACCCCATGGGCTGGTCGGAGAATGCGATCACTGGGCGCTTGCTACGTTTCGTCCGGTATGTATAATGCGAATTATTCTCATTTGTATTTAGGATAGACTAGTGTCCACCAACAGGCCGTTGTCTGACAAGAGTTCCCGGGCTGGTATCGTGCCGCCGCCGGTGGCGATATCCACGGAAACCCTGTTTGCACCGGGTCAACGCGAGGCGCTGATCCTGCATGGCGGCGAGCAATACCGCCTACGCCTGACCCGCAATGGCAAACTGATTCTCACCAAATAATCCGAGGCCGACATTATGTATGTGTGTATCTGCCGATCCGTCACGGAACGGGACATTCGCCGGGCAATAGGTGATGGGGCCTGCCGCATGCGCGAACTGCGAAAGGAACTCGGCGTCTGTGCCCAGTGCGGAAAATGCGCCCAGTCCGTGCGGGAACTGCTCGACGAGGGGCGCCGCGACGTCGTTGCCTTCGCAACACTAAAACCAGCATAAGGAGAGGAAATGCAAGGCGACAAGACAATTATTGCACTGCTCAACAAGCAGCTCACCGCTGAACTCACGGCGGTGAGCCAGTATTTTCTGCATGCACGCATGTATCGCAACTGGGGTCTGGAGAAACTCGGTAAACACGAGTACGACGAGTCCATCGAGGAAATGAAGCATGCCGACAAGTTGATCGAGCGTGTGTTGTTCCTGGACGGGTTACCCAACCTGCAGGAACTCAACAAGCTCATAATCGGCGAGACGCCTGAAGAGTGTCTGGCCTGCGACCTCAAGGTCGAGGTTTCCGCCCGCGGACTGCTGAAGGGTGGCGTGGCTGCCTGTGAGACAGTCGGTGATTACGTATCGAGGGAAATCCTTGAACACATTCTGGAAGACACCGAAGAACATATCGATTGGTTGGAAACCCAGCTCAATCTGATCAAGACCGTGGGACTGCAGAACTACCTGCAGACACAGATGTAGCCACCGGGTTGTACGACGGGCCGACCCCCGGCCTTGTCGAAATTTAGTGCCAGCCAGCGAATCATCACGACCTGCCAGCCAGCGAAAGATTAATCTGGACTATTGGGAGTCGTGCATGAACAAGAAATTTCGTATCGGCTGGCTGCCGTTGGCCACCGGCCTGACGCTGCTGACGCCATTTGCTTACGTACAAGCGGATGAAAACCTCCTCAACTATGTGACCGGTGTCGAAACCCAGCCAAAGGGCACCTGGGAATTCTATCAATGGATCACGCAACGCAAGGACAAAGGCATCGGTCGTTATGAGGCCTGGGACTATGAGACCGAACTTGAGTATGGTTTCACCGATCGTTTGGCGGGTGCGATCTATCTTAAAGGGCAGTCGATCGACACCCAGGACATTTTGATCGACAACTATATTCCTAAGGACGAGCGTTACAGTTACACCCCATCCGGGATCCAGGTGGCCCTGAAATACAACTTCCTCAGTCCGATCAAGGACGGTATCGGCGTTGCCATGTACATCGAGCCGTCCTGGTCGTGGAAGGACCCGCATTCCGGGCAGGACAAACGATCCCTCTCCCTCGAAACCAAGCTTCTTCTGCAGAAGAACTTTCTCGACGATACCCTGGTGTGGCTGGGTAACCTCGGTCTCGAATCGACCTATGCGCGGCGCAAGCCGATTGACGACCTGCCGGCCGGATTCGAGTGGGTCACCGATCCGGAGATGGAGTTGGAGTTAACCGCTGCCACCGGCATTTCCTACCGCATCGCCGCAAATTGGTACGCTGGCGTCGAACTGCTCTACCAGTCGGAATTTGAAACGGAAGTGAACCAGGAGCGCAAGTCACTGTTCGGAGGGCCAACGCTGCACTACGGCGCTCGTAAGTGGTGGTGGACGCTGACGTGGTTCCCGCAGATCCGGGGTGGTGGCGAAGAGTATCCCGGGCAGACAGATACCGATCTGCACCTGATCGAGAAGACCAAGCAAGAGGTGCGGCTCAAAGTGGGTTTCAATTTATTCTGAGGCGAACCATACATGAAACGTCAGGGTTATGAACATTGGCTGTGGCTGCCGGCAATCGTCGCGCCGGCGGTGATGCCGGCGACAGCCTACGCGGTGCAGTATCTCAGCATTGCGCAGGCGCAACAGGCACTGTTTCCCGGCGCCACGCAATTCGCCGCCATCAAGCTCACACTCAGCTCGGAGCAGAAGCGTGCCGTGGAGAAGGCCGCCGGCGTGCGTGTGCGCAACCTGGCGCTGTCGGCCTGGCGCGTATCGTCCGGTAGCCAGCCACTTGGTTGGTTTATGCTGGACGAGGTATTGGGCAAGCACGAATACATCACCTACGCCGTTGCGCTGAGCGCGGACGGTACGGTGCGTAATATAGAGATCCTCGACTACCGCGAGAGCCACGGTGGTCAGGTGCGTGACGCCAAGTGGCGAGCACAGTTTGGCGGTAAAGGCGCCGGCGCACCGCTGAAGCTGGACGAAGACATCACCAACATCAGCGGTGCCACTCTGTCCTGTAAACACATTGCCGACGGCGTGCGTCGCATGTTGGCGACTTACGAGGTAGCGCTGAAATGAATAATTTTACAGATAATGTCCGGTGTCCGATTGCAGAGGCCGAATGCATACGCGCCCGGGCGCTCCTCGGCACCGTGGTAGAGATCACCGCGCGTGGTTCGGAGGCGGATACAGTGCGGTCCGCCGTGGAGCAGGCATTCCGGGTGGTGGAGGAAGTTCACCGGCTAATGAGTTACCACGACCCCAAGTCGGATGTCTCACGCATCAATCGCGAGGCCGCCGCGCGCCCGGTGGCAGTGGCGTTGCACACTTGGCG
>JANNJF010000071.1:0-6465 GCA_031405715.1 Gammaproteobacteria bacterium
CAGGTGCACGTGCGCCCACGATCAATCGTCTGATATATACATTGGATCGGCCAAAAAAGACACGTAACAGTCGTTTGGGGGACGTGCTGGCCTGGACATCCGTCATTGTGTAGTCACCTTGCCCCACCTGCACGTTGTGCGGACCAAAAGCAGTCGGTCCCGTGATCAGTGCAGGTGCACCGTCGATGTACACCGTGAAGGTGTTTGACGTCCACCACGCTGTCGTAATTGCAGTAAACTCATTATGCATGACCGAATGAATGCCAATGGGCATATCCTGCTCAGTGTTGTCACGTAAACGAACAGACAGATTGTTCGCCCGTGTGCCCAGACCGGCTGGCGATTCCGGGGAGGGTCCGCGAATGGACGGGCCACCCACGCCGTCTTCCGCCAATATTCGCCATATAGTGGGTTGTTGAGCAAAGGGAGGCAACCCCGAAGAAGCTGGCCACAAGCCTGAATCAACACGGCTCACCTGGTATCTGTCCAGGAACACATTGATCAACCAGGGGTCGGCAATGCGCTGGCTTTCAAACTCTACGGTTACCTGACCTTCGGTGGCCAGACCAAGCCTGACATCGTGAGCCAGTATTTTTTGGAGATCAATTTCCAGGCCGCTTAATTCGTCATTGGCCTGGACGCCACGATGGGCATCGAAGGTCAAACTCCCACTTGGGGTGTACGTGCCCGCTCCGTAGGTGGCGTTGAGCGCAAGCAGGCTTGCTTCTGAACGCAGATCGAGGGATAGAAGATGTGAGGGATCGCTGGCGTTAAACGGGAGGACCGGGCGACCCCCCACCGCTGGTTGTATACCGTTCGTCGGGCATGTGACTGCCGCCTGCGCATCACCAGCCCCACCACCATTGCAGCCCTGCAGTAGAACGGGGCCGCTGATTATCCCCGCAGTGAATGCGCCTGTCTGCTTCAGGAAGGTGCGGCGCGCGTACGACACTTTTGTTGGGAAGCTGCTATTGTTCGCGTCATCACCCTTGTCGGCGACAGTGGGCTGATATTGAGCGTCGCGCTTCCGGGCTGGCTTCTTGTATGTTTTGTTGTCCATTTGTTCTTCTCCATTTGGGTGAGTATTGTCGTCCGTTATCTAGTGAACCAGCAAAATTGTAAATCAATACCAATGCTAACCTCTAGCGCCCGCAGATAGACATTTGCATCGAACTTGTCAATTACATGATTTTCTGGGCGTTGAGAATTTTAGCCGTTCATCACAGTCAGGGGAAACGATCTACGACAAACGGCTGGATAAGAAAAAATGCCGAATTAGCGCTGCACCCCGGCAGTGGTTTTGCCCACCGTGTCCGACTTGATAATAAGCATGACGGCGTCATTTGGTATAGCACCGCCACCCTTGCCGACCGCCCACAAGCGATTGTGATTCTGTCCAGCAATAGCGTTAAACTGCACGTGACCACGGTAAAACGGGCGCCAGGTTTCACCCCCATCGTCCGTCGTCAGCAGCGCAGTACCCGGACTGACAGGATTACTGTTTTCGGTTGCCGAAAAACCATTTCCAAAGCCATCGAACCACAGCGCGGTTACCGGCCTTTCTTTCGCCAGCTCACGGCTTTTCCAAGTCCTGCCGCCATCGTGGGTTAACAATACCCGGCCATCCTCAAGGCCAATTGCACCCACGAAACTAGTGGCAAAGAACAGCTTAAAAAGCCAGTAGCGTGACGGCAAAGACCCAGGTAACCCAATCACCGACCAGGTGCGGCCATTGTCATCACTGATGATGAGCCGAGCTTTGCGCTGATAGTGCCCGAGCACAAAATACCGATAACCCGATGGGAAATTTATGTCCCCTGGAGCGCTGATTGCCACCGTACCGTGTAACAGCCCGCCAAAGTTTTCAGCAATCCAGGTATCGCCGCTGTCTGTACTCTGGTAACTCTGAAAATCACCACACAAAACCCGAATGACCGGTCCGCGCACCTGAAGGTCGTGGCCGCTAAGCAGCTTGCCTTTCAACACCTCGTACCAATTCTTGCCTCCATCGCGACTGCGAAATAACTCACCTCTTGCCTGGCCATGATATTGTTTAAGCAACCAAACGTCGTTTTTTTCGCGCAAGACCACCCTCACCCAGCGTGCCGGCGACAGGGCAGGCTGCATAATTCGAGTCCAGCTCAGGCCGCCGTCTTCGGTCTTAAAAACGCCACCCTCGCCCGCTGCCCAACCGGTCCGCTCATCCCAGAAATCGGTTGACTGTAGATTGCTGTGGATATCCCCCTTGCCAAACATACCGCCGCTGCCACCAGTTTCCAGCATCAGGTATCGATAGTCTGTGTCCGCGCCTGATTGTTCGGGCGCCGTCAGTGACACAGGGCTCTGCTGCCACTGGCTTGTCTGCTGCGCGTGTACCTTGCACACGCTCATGGCTGCGCACGTGCTGAACACAATCAGTGAGAGCAAGCGTCTAAATTGTTCCCGGAGTGGAGTCGACATCGCGTTTATGTACATTCCTCGAATTAGATACGGAGGTTCCTGAGGTTCCTGTGGTCGCCAGTGTCTATATTGGCCCGCTACTGCCAAGGCTACCCGATTGGCCAGAAAATCCGAAATCCCCTATTTTCTCTGGCAGCCGTCAACACATATTCCGGCGACACAACAGTAATTTTTCGGGTTCCTCGGACATTACTATTTTGGGTGGGCAGCACGGTGTATGGCTTTTGCACGAAGCTGCCGTTATTATAGGGTGAAGTTGGGATTTGTCGACGGACTGAACAACAAGATCTGCGTGATCCAGCGCCGCGCCTACGGACATCGCGATGAAGCGTTCATGAAGCTCAAAATTCGGACGGCGTTTCTACCCTGAAAATACGTTTTTACCCACCCGAATCTGCGCTGAGACTATCTTCTTTAACGGCACGCACTTTTCTGAGAACAACTTATGTCAAAAGAAACTGGACCATCAAAGAAAAAAATTCTGATAACGGGTGGTTCTGGTTTTATCGGCACTAATCTTGTTGAATCCTGCGTCAAGGCTGGTGCTACGGTTATAAATCTTGACTCCAGCGCGCCCCGCAACATTGCACATGAGAAATTCTGGCGCAAGGTTGATCTCCTCGACCTCAGCGAACTGGAAAAAACCATCCGCGCGTTTGATCCTGAGTACATCTACCACATGGCCGCTCGGACCGATCTCGACGGAAAAAGTCTGGATAGTTATGCAGCAAATACCATAGGCGTGTCCAATCTGATACGCTCGGCAAGCGGCCTATCAAACTTGCGCAGAATCATTTTTGCGTCTTCACGCCTGGTTTGTAAAATTGACTACCAACCCAAAGACGAATTCGATTGCTGTCCGACAACATTCTACGGTGAAAGCAAAGTTGTGGGTGAGAACATAGTGCGCGAGAGCAAAGCCATCCCCTGTTCCTGGATTATCGTGCGGCCGACTTCTATATGGGGACCATGGTTTGATATCCCCTACAAAACATTTTTTCTGACGATTGCCCGCGGCCACTACGTTCATCCCGGCAATCGGACTATCGAAAAGTCCTTTGGCTTTATTGGGAATTCGGTTTACCAGCTGCAGAAACTGATGTCAGCGCCGGCTGATAAGGTGAACGGGAAAACTTTTTTCCTGGAAGACTACCCGCCGATCAACGTACGAGAAATGGCGGAATTCATTTGCGAAACCATGGGTGTCGCAACCATCAGAACCGCGCCTCTAGCAGCTCTCAAGATCGGCGCCATGGTCGGGGACATACTCAAGCTAACGGGCTGGAAGAACCCGCCGCTAACCAGTTTCAGACTGAATAACCTACTAACGAACATGGTTTACGATTCAGCTGAGCTTGAGGCATTGGTCGGTGAGCTGCCTTACACAATGAGGCAAGGTATTGCTGAAACAGTGGAGTGGATGCGGGTTCGCGGTGAAATCAAGCAACTAAGAATGTGCCAGAATGATGTTTGATTAGGATATGCTCGTGCCCCTCTCCACAACACGCTATCAACCCACATCTAAGTTCACACTAAAATGAATAATCCGATCCAAGATTTGTCATCTTTTGCGATGCCTCCTGACTTTCGGGGTAGGTCTGTTATCGTTGTACAGCTGTGGTGGATAGTGCAGGGTATTTTATTCGGCTTGTCACCGCAGTTCATGTTCGGATGGCGACGTTTCTTGCTTCGCCTCTTCGGTGCAAAAATTGGCAAAGGTGTGCTCATACGTTCATCCGCAAGGATTACCTACCCATGGAAGCTAGCGATTGGGGATCACTCCTGGGTTGGAGATGACACGGTTTTGTACAACCTCGGAATGGTTGAAATCGGCTCAAATGTTGCGATTGCTCACCGAGTTTATTTGTGTACGGGTTTCCATGACTATGAAGATCCACGATTCTCGATAGGCGCATCACCTATTGTCATTGAGGACCAGGTCTGGCTGCCTAACGATGTCTTTGTCGGCCCAGGCGTCAGGATTGGACGAGGCGCAGTCGTCGGCGCAAGAAGCACTGTATTCCGTGATTTACCGCCGATGACGCTGTGTTACGGTAATCCTGCAATACCGATCCGCTCTAGGCTGCGAACGAAATGAAGACGGATCATGGATACACCGCGCTGAAGGATGGAGCTTGGATACAAAGTTGAGTCTCTTGGCCATCTTTATGGTTAATTTTCAGTTATAGACTGTCTTTACCGAGGCGGGGTCGGTTGTGGTTTATCGCCGCTCTTTGGCTGAAACGGGGCCTACCGCCGCAGGCCTGCTACGAGCCCCTAGTTTGATCGCTAGTGACCAGAGTCGCTGCACTCATTGTGTGTTCTTGTTCGTAGTACGGAAGCTACCCCATTGGCTCGGGTCAATGTCGGCTTCACCGGCCAAATCGCTGACCAAGCCACCCCGGCGGTTGGCCCAGTACATCCTAAGGCTGTTATCTGTCCCTTCGGAGTCAGCGTAAACCACGCCAAAATCACCTTGGTAGACAAGGCCAGGTTTTGGATTGAAGCTTATCTCCCGAAGCGGTACCGTAGCCATCAACTGGTAAGCGTCGGTGTTGCGGTCTACGCGTACTGTTGCGGTCTCCAGGCGCCTCACCTGTGCCATCACCGCACCCGTAGGTGATGCAAAGCGTTGTATGTCTTTATCGAGGGTGATTCCGTAACGGTACAGCACCGCGACCGGCTTGCCATGGTGGACACTGAATACAAGCCGTACTTTGTCACCGCTCAATGTGTCGCTGTTTCTACCAGGACGGGTAGCCATTTCAAATAATAGGGCGTCTCCCGGCTTGAACAGGCGCAATGGGTCTTCCCCGCGATTCATCATCGGGGTGGGATCGGCTACCCGCCGGAACAGAACGTAGAGGTTGTCTTTATCCCATGTCCAGGACGCGCTTGCGGCATGATCTTCGTCATAGCGCCAATCGGCGAACTCGGATGGCCAGTGATCGACCGGGCTCTGTCCCGGTTTTAGGTGGAGGTCGAGCGGTCTGATTTGCAAGTCCAGCGATTTTGTTCTGGCGGGCGAGGAGGGGTGATCGGAAACGCTTAGCTGCCGAGGTTGAGTATATTCTGGCAATTCAACGATGGACTCGGGAAGTCGTTGCACGCTTTCGAGACCGGTTATCTGGCAAATGTTCGCCGCCTCCCTGCCCATAAGCACATACACCCTGCCCGTATCCCTGCGTTGAAACAGCGCTCCGCCAAACCACTCGGCGCCGTTGCTTATGTTGCCGACGGACATGCCACGTGTAGGCGTCTCGGGCAGCACCGCCGGCGCAGATCGCACATCACGGAAAACCGAACCGATATAAAGTCCGTCGGTGGTGAAGAATTCGGCCTGGCCTAAATTCGTATGCAGTGCGACGATACGGCCCAGCTTGCCGATATCGGCTGTTCCCAATACCCCCAGCGGCCCCACCAGCACGCCTGGACCGCTTTTCGGCGCCGCTTGAGAGGCGTGCACGCCTGAATAAGGCGAGGGGTAAGTCCAGGCGACTGAGCCGTTGGGCTTAAACATAACCAATGGGTCTGTTTGGCCATCACGGTCTGCGCGTGGCTGGTCAGCGATGGCCAGCATATGACCGTCACGCCCCACCCAGATCAGTGGATTTTGATAAGGGCTCTGTGCCAGTCTGGACGCTGCACGTGGCTGGTACACGGGGATACCACCCGTGGTCCAATGGTCAACCGCTAGCCGCCAGTGGTCTGCGCCGTTACGGGTAGTGGTCGTGAAATACAGATTCAAGTCCTTGTCCGCAATCCCTCTGGCCCAGAAGCTGGTACGCCAGGCGGGTGATGGTGTTCCCTTGGAGCCCGGTGACCCATAGAATTGTATTTCGTTTGGATCCACGACACTGTCAGCATTTAAATCCGACCAGACGAAATTGCCGTTCGGAAACACCCCGTCCGTCACTCTGCCCGCATCATTATAGAGCGCTTGCAGCCCACCCGATTTCGGGCCTTCGAAGAACCACGGCAACAACCGGCCTGCGGCGGCATTGA
>JANNJF010000072.1:0-5574 GCA_031405715.1 Gammaproteobacteria bacterium
CTGTGTATCAGCCGCGATCAGCCGACGTGATGTCAGCTTGGATTTTTTCGAGGGCGCTCAACTCTTGTGTCATGTCTAGTCTCTGAGATTGTGCGAGATCCTGCTGAAGGTCGACCCAATCCTGCGGAAACCTGTTATCTGCATCAGGCTTATGAACTGGGGGACGCGCTACCGAATTGGGAAAGCATCTTCTGGACGCGCGAAGGCAAGCAGCTATGGGTGGAGTGCAGCGTAGCGCCGATATTTGAGGGTGAACTGCGGCGTGGCTCGGTGGTCGCATTTCGTGACATTACTATGCTGCGCGAACATCTCGAAAATCTTCACTGGCAGGCCTACCACGACAGCCTCACGCGCCTGCCGAATCGACGTCATTTCATGGACGCGCTCGTGCGTGAATTCTATCGCCTGAAACGCAGCGACGAAGTCACCGGGGTAATGTACATCGATCTCGACAAGTTCAAGAAGGTGAACGACGTGGCAGGACATGCGGCCGGCGATCGCCTGCTGGTAGACGTGAGCGAGTTGCTGATACAGCGCCTGCGTGGTGCCGATGTGCTGGCGCGGCTTGGCGGCGATGAGTTCGGTATGATACTGCAGAATGTGAGCAAACAGAGTGTGATTTCGCTGGCGGAAAAATTTCGCATGAAGATCGCAGAATATGCCTTTGTGTATGGCGGCCAGCGCTTCGATATCAATGCCAGTGTAGGGATTGCATTGATGGACAGAAATTCCAGTAGCCCGGATGAGGTGCTGTCGCAGGCGGATACCGCCAGCTATATCGCCAAGCGCCAGGGCGGCGTGGCCGCGAAGCTGTATGTGTCTGCGTCAGACCCGTTGGATTTATCGGGTACGTCGGATTCGGACGTCGCCTAATAGCAGCGATTACTTGTTTGCACTCGCCTGGTTGAGTATCGCGCGGATGTCTTTCTCCCAACGGCCAAACTGTCCATGTAGACTGGGATCTTTAAAGAATGCCTCCAGGCTGAGGGGGTTGGCGGTGAGTATGATGGTGTCATCGCCCTCGGCAAAAATAACAATGTTGAGGGGCAGGTAGGCGGCGAGCTCCGGATGTTTTTCCGGCAGGGATTTGATTTCAGCGGGCTTGCCGAAAAACACCAGCCGATATTCCGCCGTCGTGTAGCCACTTGAAGTCAATCCTACGTCCACCCGCTGCACTCTGGAAACTGTGTAGCCGTGCGCACGTATGGATTCCTGCAACAGGTTCATGGCTTCGGGAAAAGGATGGTCCACACGGACCATCAATAACTCGTCAGCAAAGCCGGGTGTGGACAGCAGCGCTGCCAGCAGGTAGACAGGAATATAACTGACCAGTTTCTTCACAGGGTGGCCTCTTCAATAATGGCTGTATAGATACTGGTCATTTCCTCGCACAGGCGGTTGAGTTCGGAGTTGTTGAATATTGCGCTGAGCCGCTTGGGATTGACCGACATGACTAACACTTTCCCCTTGGTCTGCAAAATTGTGATTCTGCAGGGAAGAAATAATCCGACCCGTGGGTCAACGTTGAGCGCCTTGTTCAGGAAGCCAAAATCACAGGCGTAAACGATGACTCCTTTTTTGCTTTCCGCGCCTTCCTTGACGTATCCCTCATCGAGGGGCATGACTCGAATCAGGCGCATATTCACGCCACTGATGGCGGTTTTCACCTTTTCTACAGTTTGTTCAACACTGTAGGGTGACTCCCGCACGATCACCGGGGTTTCGGTTTCGAGTAAAGTGGCGGAAGCGGGTGGCGCATGGTCCTCGAACGACCGTACATAGACGACGATATCGTTAATGTCTTTTTCACTCAGTCCCTTTTTCACAAAGGAAACCATGGGAGTCCCCTCACGCCCCTGCATGAGGGTATGTTTGATCATGCTGTCTTCGGCCGATGCAAGAAAACCAGGATTATTCAGAGCGGGCGCCAGTATCGGGAGGTTGCGCGGGCGTGACATGGTAACGCCGGTGCCGTGGCCGCCTTCACCGTTTTCGCCATGACAGGCGCTACAATGCTGGGCGAACAACCGCTTGCCGTGCTGCGGGTCGCCGACGATACGTTCGCTCGACAATTTAGCATGCGGCGCCTTTGACAGGCTGCGGATGTGGGCGACGATGGCATCGACCTCCGCATCGTTGAAGCGTTTAAAGGCTGGCATGATGCGGCCCGCGCGTCCATTGCGTATGGTTTTGCGCAGATATTCGTTGTCCACCGATGATAGAAAAGACGGCAGGACGAGAGGCACACCTACGCCGCCTTGACCATCGTTTCCGTGACAGGCCGCACAGTTGTCGGAAAACAGCCGGTGTCCATCCGGGGGGTTGGTGGTCACCGCCGCCGCCCATGTTGTTTGGCAGATCGTAAGAAGGACAATTAGTGTGCTCAGACGTCGCGGCAGGGTCATCTTTCCTTCCATCCAATTTATGTTTAGGCTAGCTGCGGCGCTATTTTTGCATTCGCCATCCTGTTAGTCAAAGAGAGTGATCGATGAAATGCTATGTAAAGAGTAGTTCGCAGCACGGCAAAGGTGTTTTTGCGCGTGAGGCGATCGCTGCCGGCGAACGCGTGATGGTTTTCTCCGGAGCGTTACTGCACCGCACGGAGGTTGATTTCGAGGACTATCATCTGCAGGTTGGAGAAGATGTCTACATCGGACCATCAGGTGGTGCGGATGATTACGTCAACCACTCCTGCGAGCCGAATTGCGGGTTTCAAAACGGCCTTGAGCTGGTGGCGATGCGGGATATTGCCACGGATGAAGAGCTAACCTGGGATTACAGCACCGCTATCGATGAAGAAGGGTTTGCCGGATTTCCGTGTTCCTGCGGATCGGTGAATTGTCGCAGGCAGGTGATGTCCTTCCGCGATCTCCCGCCAGAAGTGCAGGCGCGGCTGCGGGCCTGGTTGTTGCCGTATTTGGATGCCAAGTACTTTCCAGACAAATGAAAAACCGCTGAACCCGCTTTGACCGGAATGGTGCTCGCTTAAGGCCTTGAGCACGAGCGTAGGGTGGGCATCGCCCACCAGCTGAAGCCTATCGACACCCCGTGTGGTGGGCGATGCCCACCCTACGGAATGCAACCCTTCCGTCATGGCTGGAGGAGCGACAACGACGAGCATCTCACGCCTTTTCAGGTGCTGTGCGATGGCCTGCGGCGGCGTTGTCCGATCAGGTCGCCATCTCTTTTAGATGCTGGATCGCCAGCTTCTTACCTTTTTCCACTGAGGGTTGATCCAGCGGGTTGATACCATACAGCAACCCGGTATAGACCGTAGTGCGCTGGTAGAGCTCAATGAGCTGTCCCAGCGTGTAGGCGTTAAGGGTGGGTAAATGCAGAGTCATATTGGGATGGCCGGTGTCCGTGATCACCTGGCGGGTCGCGACAAATTCCGCATGGATGACATCCACCAGCGACTTGCCTTCGAGGTATGGGAAAACCGCACGCTCCGAGGCGTCCAGGGGGATTTCCAGGTCGTAATCCCAGTGGGCGAGCTGGATGAAGGTAAACATTTTGTCGTGCCGTGATTCCAGGTACATCTGCAATTGGCTGTGCTGGTCTACTGCCCCCATGGCACGCACCGGCAGCGTGCCCGTGGCCGGTACCCCGGGTCGCTTTGTGTCCCACTTGCCCAAGGACTCGGCCCAGAGCTGACAATACCAGTCGACGAACAAGCGCAGCCGGTTGACGTAGGGCATCATCACGGAAATACGCTTGTTGTAGCTGACGTCGAGGAGATAATAGAGTGCCGCCATCTCCAAAGCCGGATTCTTCTCGATCTGCTCGCCGCGGCAGCGGGAGACGGTATCCGCTGCACCACTCAGCAGTTCAGCGATGTCCACGCCAACCACCGCCAGCGGCAGCAGCCCGACGGCCGTGAGGACGGAGTAACGACCGCCCACCTGCGGCGGAACCGGCAGACTGGCAATGCCCTGCTCATTCGACAGCTGTCGCAACCAGCCTTGATCCGGATCAGTAATCAGCCACTGATGGCGGCGTGCCTTTTCGGCCCCAAGGGCTTTTTTGAGCCACTTGCGCAGGATCAGGTACTGCACCACCGTCTCGATCGTGCCGCCGGATTTGCTGACACAGAGCAGGGCGGTGCTCGTAGGATCAAGCTGCGACAGCAGGTGGTCCATATGATAGGGGTCGATATTCTCGACAAAATACAGCCGTGGGCCTCCGGCAGGCAGGTCATGTTCCGGCTTGAGTGCGTGGCGAATGGCCTTGGTGCCCAGGCTCGAGCCACCGATGCCGATCAGGACGATATCGCGAAAATGCCGCAACTCGCCCGCCGCCTGCTGGATAGCATCCAGGGAGCCCCGCATTTCGTGCGCCAGATTCAGGCAGGCGTATTCCGCCTCCAATCCCCCTTCCGACTTGGATAAGAGTGTGCGGTGGGCATTTGCCAACTCGTCGGCTATCCGTGCGAGGTCTTGCGCCGCGACCCCCTGAGCGCCCACGACCTCCTGACGCATGTTCCGGGTATCGATAGAAAGCGATGTATGGTGTTCAGATTCAGACGAAGTGCGCATCCTGGTCTAGTCTCGTCTTGTCAGTGAGGGGTTTAGACGCCGGTCATCATAGAGTGACCGGCGTCGACACAGCCAAGCTTCGCATTTATAGGCCTGAATTGCGAGGCTTGAGGGGTCGCCGATTCGTTACAGTTTTGTTATAGTCTGCCCGGCTGAAGTAGCACTCTTGTTTTTTGCCGGAAGCGACCCTAGTAATGCTGCAATTCGGCGATGGTCGGCTACCTGTATTTCGTCAGAGATACACTTTGATTAGAATCAAATTTAACAAAGAAAGTAAAGAAGTTGAGTGATCCTAAGCAAGAAATTTATTTTTTGCAAAAACCATTTATCACTATGCAGTGATGAAACAGCGCGTATAGAATGCGCCGGCTTTGGCCGAATTTATTAACAACTGGAGATTAGTCTAATGTCGAAGAAACTGCTTGTAGTAATGCTGTCTGTTGTCGGTGTTTTCGCCCTGGCCGCCTGCGAAAAGAAGAGCGAACCGACTCCGGCTGCCGCCCCGGCCGCTGAAGCCCCGGTTGCTGCTCCGGCTCTCCCGGCCACGGATGTCCCGGCTGCCCCCCCGGCTGCTGAAGCCCCGATGGTCGACAAGAAGTAAGTGGTGCGAAGTCAGTAGATTTGTCGTACCGCTGTTGATGAGATAGTCGTTTCCCCCTGGAACTGCCGGGTGGCTGCAACGACGTGCCGCATCATGGCACGTCGGCGTGCAGTTTCTCGGCGGCTTCCAGGGTATTCTGTAACAGGGTGGCCACCGTCATTGGGCCAACTCCGCCCGGTACCGGTGTGATCCATCCTGCTCTTTCTTTCGCCCCAACAAAATCCACGTCTCCTACCAATGTGCCGTCGGCCTCGCGGTTGATGCCCACGTCAATCACCGCCGCCCCCGACTTGATCCAGTCACCTTTTACCAGCCCCGGTTTTCCGGCAGCCACCACGACGATATCCGCCTGCGCGAGATGGGCCGGTAGGTCGCGCGTAAAGCGATGGCAGGTGGTAACCGTACAGCCAGCCAGCAGCAGTTCCAGGGCCATCGGTC
>JANNJF010000073.1:0-4684 GCA_031405715.1 Gammaproteobacteria bacterium
GGAGACGCTACGTGGTCTGGCGGACTTCCAGCTTTTCCGTCTGACAGCCCGCTCTGCCACGTATGTGCGCGGCTTTGGTCAGACCTTCCGCTTCGAGGGGGAGGGGCTTAAGCAGGTGTCCATGGTGCGGCCGGAAAGACAACCACCGGGGTAAGGCCGGCCTTCAGCTCTCGCTGGTGGCGACGGCGTTGTTCATACGCTGAACCTTGAGCTCGGTTTTTAACAGCCAGTCACGGATGCGGTTGGAGTCCCCCACACGGCTGAGTTTGCCCCAGGAGTTGAGCAGGACGATGATCACGGGACGATGGGCGATGGTCGCCTGCATCACCAGACAGCTGCCGGCATCGGCGGTATATCCCGTTTTGCTCAGGCCAATCTCCCAGGACTCCCCGCGCACCAGGCGGTTGGTGTTGACGAATCCGATCTCCGAGGTGTTCCACAGGTCGGTAACGCTGAAGGCGGCGTTGGTGGTCAGCACCCGGAATAGGGGATGCTTGTCCGTGGCCACCACGAGCTTGGCCAGATCCTCGGCGGTGGAGACATTGCCGCTATCCAGGCCGGAGGTGTCGGTGTAATGGGTGCGGGTCATGCCCAGCTGGAGTGCGGTGGCGTTCATTGCCCGGAGCATGGCCTCGGTCCCGCCGGGGAAGGTGCGACCGAGCGCCGCGGCGGCGCGGTTGTCGGAGGCGCCGAGGGCAGCCTGCAGCAAATCGTAACGAGTGAAGACCGAACCATACTGCAGACGCGAGCGCGTGCCTTTTAAGGTATCCCGGTCATCGCGTGTGATTTCAACCAACTCGTCCAGGGGCAGGCCGGCATCGAAGATGACCATGGCGGTCATGAGTTTGGTGAGCGAGGCGATGGGTCGTAGGGCCTGAGTGTTGTGGCCGTACAAGGTAACGCCTTCACGTTCGTCCAGAATCAGCGCCACGCTGGAGCGCAGATACAGGCTGTTGGGATTGCTATAGCGGACGATGTCGGACGCCTTGATCAGGGGTGTTTGTTCCTGTACCGGTTCCTGAACGCTGGCCACCGGTGCGTTGGTCTCGACCACGGCCGTCAGCGGGGTTGGCGGGATGACGGGTTCCATCGCACCGGTTCCATGTATCAGGGTAGTGAACAGGGTGAGACCAAGAGCCGTCCCCACTGCAGCGAGTTTGATATTAGCCTTCATGCTTTTTGTCTTTTTAGGTCTTTGTTGTTAGGTCTTGGTTAAAAGGCAGCGGTAAGCCGCTGGTTTTGCGTTAATATTAGCACTAATTTTTGACTTTTTCCGCCCCGTTTTGTCAGCCGCCAACCACCATGGGTCGACGCGGCCCGCGGTTGCCAGGGCCGCGGGTGGCAGGCATGATCGGACAAACTCTCGTTTTCCCGGGTGAACATGGCCAAAGACACGACTGAAATCTATATTAGCACCGATATCGAGGCCGATGGCCCCATCCCCGGACCGCATTCCATGCTGACCTTGGCGTCCGCCGCCTATCTTGCGGACAAGACCCTGGTATCGACCTATAGTGCCAATCTCACGCTCCTGCCGGGTGCCGCACCCCATCCCCAAACCACCGTCTGGTGGCAGCAGTTCCCTGAGGCCTGGGAGGCGTGTCGCTGCGACGTGCGTTCCCCCGAGCAGGTCATGCCGGAGTACCTGGCGTGGTTGAATTCCCTGCAGGGCAAGCCGGTGTTTGTGGGTTGGCCGGCGGCCTGGGATTTTATGTGGGTGTACTGGTACCTGGTACGTTTTACCGGCGAGCGTCCCTTCACGGAAAACGCGCTGGACATCCGTTCCTATGCCATGGGTATGCGAAAATCCGAATTCCGCCAGACCGCACGCAGTTATCTGCCCAAGCGTTGGTACGACGAAGGCCTGCCCCACACTCATGTGGCGCTGGACGATGCGCGCGAGCAGGGGGCGTTGTTCTGCAATATGTTGGGGGAGAATCTCAAGGGCGGGTGATTTCGTGCCGGCCTGCGGCGATGATACTATGCGCGGATGGCGAAGACGGATACTCACGCGTGGCAAGAATCATAACAACGGCGGTATCCGCACAGACCCGACACCGCGGCAGGCACGTAGTGCTGATGGCAGTATTCTGGCTGGCAACGTCCGGGGTCGGTCTGGCTCAGACACCGGCGGTGAACGCGGTCGATAATCTGGACGCTACTTCAACGCCGACACCGTCTCCGACCCCGAGCGCGCTCGAGCGCCGCATGACCCTGGAGACGCAGACCGAGGCGAACCGCTTCGTGATCACCCCGCACAAACCCAACTACCTTCTGCCGCTCACTTACAATAGCCGGCAGAGTGACGAGTTCGGTCCCCTGGATAAGACCGAGGTCAAATATCAGCTGAGCTTCAAACTGCCCTTGGCCAGCGACCTGTTCGGCAGCGGCGGCAAGCTGACCTTCGGTTATACCCAGCTTTCCTTCTGGCAGCTTTATAACAAACGCATTTCTTCGCCGTTCCGTGAAACCAATTACGAGCCGGAGCTGATGCTGACGTTTGCCCGAGAGATGCATTTACTAGGCCTTACCTATCGCGTGACCACTTTCGGCATCAGTCACCAGTCCAACGGGCGCAGTGCGCCGGAGTCACGTAGCTGGAATCGCATCTATGCCATATTCACCACGGAGCGCGATAATCTCTATCTGATCTTCAAGCCCTGGTACCGCCTGCCGGAGAGCGCCAAGGAAAACCCGTCGGATCCCCGGGGTGACGACAATCCGGATATTCAGGATTATCTCGGCCACG
This sequence comes from Gammaproteobacteria bacterium, assembly GCA_031405715.1. GTDB lineage: Bacteria > Pseudomonadota > Gammaproteobacteria > Acidiferrobacterales > UBA6901 > JANNJF01. The sequence goes on from JANNJF010000073.1 coordinate 2,750, forward strand.
GCGAGCTCACGGCCATGTATCTCTTCGGCAACCGTACCCTGGCGGTGATGTGGCGCAGCAATTTCCAGTCTGCGCACCGTGGCGCGCTACAGATCGACTGGAGCGTTCCCCTGCAGGGCAAGCTGCGCGGTTATGTGCAGTACTTCAACGGTTACGGGGAAAGTCTGATCGACTACAACCGGTCCAGCCATCGCTTCGGCATCGGTGTCATGCTGACGGACTGGTTGTAGAGGAGGTATGTGAGTATGCGGGGCAGACTGCGGTGTCAGTGGCGCGTCTTAACGACTAGTGCCGCGTTGTGCAGGTAGCAGCCACCGCCGAAGGGAGCGACAAGCATGTGCCCCGGTAACGAACCCACCGACACCCCGCTGTCCTTTCCCGAGGCGCAAGCAAAATTTCCCTGGCTCACGCCATTGCTGCAGGCCTACCGCATTGCGGACCAGGGGATAGCGCGCGCCATCGCCGCACAGCAGGCGCGCGGCCGGCAACTGGCCTGCGCCAAGGGTTGCTCCGCCTGTTGCCGTAGCCATAGCACCATACCGGTTTACCCGTTGGAACTGGTGGGCCTCTCCTGGTATGCGGCGGAACAGGTGGCCGAACCGCTGCGCGCCACACTGCGCGCACAACTCGCGGCGCACGTCAGCGGCAACCCTTGTCCGTTCCTGGTGCAGGGCGTGTGTTCGGTGCATCCCCTGCGTCCGCTGGCCTGCCGGCAGTTCAATGTCTTCGGACGCGCCTGCGCGGAAGGCGAGGATGCGTATTACACCCGGCGCGTGGATGTGCTCGATCCTGTCACGCCTGCTATGGACGAGGCGTTTTACACCATGCTTCCATACTATGGCATTCGTGGCGAGGCCGAACGCCGCGCGTTTTTGGCGTCCGGCGCGCAGCATCAGTTCGTGCGGGTGTTACAAACGTGTCGCTGGCCAAGTCTGGCGCAGAAGATGGCGGAGTTTGATGACGCCCGTGGGGAGTGCGACGGCTAGCCGTCGCTTTAACTAAAGCGGGAGCGAGCCCCGCACTGCAACGCAGGTTGTGGACGACCGATGGGAGTGGGATAATCGACCCTCGCAGAGTTCAACCGGTGACAGGGGGCGCATGAAGGGTATCTACATCGATTCGGCCACCCGCATCGTCGATGAGTGCTACGCCTTGGTGTACGCCCCGCGCCGGCAGCGCGGCCGGTTCGCGGAAAACTGTGTCGAGGTGGTGGAATCCGCGGAGGCCGCCATCGCCGGCGCTGATCCCGCGCATCAGCGCTATCCGGCCAAGGTGCTCGGTCCGGCACGCTCGTCCGAAGGCTTTCGTCTGTACTATTTAATCAGCTGGCTGGACTGAGCGTAGTGCTATATTGTCGCGCCTGCCCGGTGTTAATCGTGTGGCCAGGCGTCAACGTCTGGTCTGTATTACACAGGATCGTCCGTTATGTTTAGCTCTGGAAAAAAACTCGAACTGCCCACTGCCGCTGAGGCCTTGCCCGGTCGCGACCAGGCCTTGCCGGTGACGGCGCTGCACGTGGTGAACGGCCATCGCATGATCGCACCCTTCCCGTCCGGCATGCGTCTGGCGTTGTTCGGTCTGGGGTGTTTCTGGGGTGCGGAGCGCATATTCTGGCAGACCGAGGGCGTCTATGTAACCGCCGTCGGTTATGCCGGTGGCCACACGCCCAATCCCACCTACGAGGAGGTGTGTTCCGGCATGACCGGGCACAATGAAGTGGTGCAGGTGGTTTACGACCCCGACGTCGTGCCGTATACCACGCTGCTGCAGGTGTTCTGGGAATCTCACAACCCAACCCAAGGCATGCGTCAAGGGAACGATAGGGGCACGCAGTATCGTTCTGGCATATACACGTATGACGCAAGTCAGAAGGCGCAGGCCCTGGCATCACGCGCCGCCTATCAACAGGCCTTAGGCGCGGCCGGGGTGGGTGAG
>JANNJF010000074.1:0-5644 GCA_031405715.1 Gammaproteobacteria bacterium
CCTGGATGAACCGCGCCGCCCTGGCGGAAACCGTGCGCAACCGCAAGGCGGTATACTGGTCACGCTCGCGCAACAAGCTGTGGCGCAAGGGCGAGGAATCCGGACACGAGCAGATCGTGCAGGACCTGCGTCTCGACTGCGACAACGACGTGCTGTTACTGACGGTGGAACAAAAAGGTGGCATCGCCTGCCATACCGGGCGGCATCATTGTTTCTTCCAGCAGCTGCAGAACGACCGCTGGGTGGCGGTAGAGCCGGTATTGAAGTCGGAACAGGAAATTTACGGCAAGAAGCGCTAATATAAGCAATCAGGTGTTATGTCCTGTTTGACCGTCCGTGGCACGAAACCGACGCACTACCTCTATAAAATATACTTTAAATGTCCACCACCCTCGACAAGCTGTCCGCCGTCCTGGAGTCCCGCAAAGGGGCCGACCCGGCGTCGTCCTATGTCGCCGGCCTGTATGCCAAAGGCCTGGACGCCATCCTCAAGAAAATCGGCGAGGAAGCCACAGAAACGGTGATCGCCGCCAAAGACGGTGAAGCCGGGCCGTTGCTGCACGAAATCGCCGACTTGTGGTTCCATACCCTGGTATTGCTTGCGCACCAGGGGCTCAAGCCGGATGATGTGCTGGCCGAGCTGGACCGGCGCTTTGGTCTGTCCGGACTGGATGAGAAGGCGCAGCGGAGTAAGTCATGAGTGATTGCCTGTTTTGCAAGATCGTTGCCGGCAAGCTGCCGTCCGACCAGGTGTATGCGGACGACCAGGTGGTGGTATTCAAGGACATCTACCCCAAGGCCCCGGTGCATCTGCTGGTGGTGCCGCGGGTGCACTTTGTCAGCCTGAATGAACTTGCCCCGGAGCACGATAGTCTGATGGTGCACATGCTGCATCTGTTGCCACAGTTGGCCAGGGAGCAGGGACTGGATAGCGGTTTTCGGACTATCATTAATACAGGTCCCGGCGGCGGTCAGGAAGTGCCACACTTACATATACACATTCTGGGTGGCGGGCGTCTCCCGGGATTTTAACGTTACGGCCTACACCGCCGTCTCAAATTTACATGATCGGCCGGTGCGCTGTGCGGGAAGGCCCGCAGCCAGCCACCGGCGGAAAGCAGGAGAATAGTGATGGGTATCAGCATCTGGCAGTTATTGATTATTCTGGCCATCGCACTGGTGATCTTCGGCACCAAGAAGCTGCGCGATTTCGGCGGCGATCTGGGTGGTGCCATCAAGAACTTCAAGACCTCCATGAAGGAAGCGGGCGAGAAGGACGAAAAAAAGCCGGCCGAGGGGACTACGAAGAAAATCGGCGCCAAGCCCATCGAGGGCAAGGTCACCGCCAAGCAGACCAGCCGGCAAAAGAAAAAGGCCTGATCATCTTCGCTGATCATCCCCCAGCTCATCCTCTAAGTTCAGGCAGGGTCCGTGTTCGACATTGGTTTTTCCGAGATGGTGCTGATAGGCCTGATCGCGTTGATCGTGCTTGGGCCGAAGCGGCTGCCGGAAGCGGCGCGCAGCGCCGGCCAGTGGATCGGCAAGCTGCGCCGCTTCGTGGAAAACGTCAAACGCGATATCGATGCGGAGATCAAGGACGAGGACCTCGCCGCCTTCAAGCAGATGCACGCCGAGTTGAGCGAAACCCGCAGCATGTTGCAGAAATCCGCCACCGACACCTTCAGTAACTTTTCCGGTGCGATGAATGAGGTGACCCAGGGCAGCGAGCCGGAGGCGGCGGTTGAAGAGTTCGCGACCTTACCGCCAGTCGCGCCAGCGCATGAGGCCGTGGCAAAGAAATCCTCGAAGGCCCCCAGAAAAGCCATCGCCAAAACCGTCACTAAAAAAGCAGTCACCCAAAAAGTAGTCACCCAAAAAGCAGTTACTAAGACCAACAGGACCCCCCATGGCGGCGTCAAGAAAACCTGAGCCCGACGACGATGCGCAGGGACGCGCGAGTGTCGCGGGAGGCAAGGCGCCGGGAGCGACTGCGGCGGAGGAAAGTCCCACCAGCAATTTCATTTCGCATCTGCTGGAGCTGCGCAATCGCCTGACCTATGCGGTGATCACGGTGCTGCTGGTGTTTTTGGGGTTGGCCTACTTCTCCAACGATATCTACACGCTGGTGGCATCACCCCTGACAGCGGTAATGCCCAAGGGCACGGGCGCCGGCATGATCGCCACTGATGTATCGTCGCCGTTCCTGACACCTATCAAACTCACCTTCGGCGTCTCCATTGTTATCAGTATGCCAGTGATACTTTATCAACTGTGGGCCTTCGTCGCCCCCGGCCTGTATCGGCACGAACGCCGCATGATCATCCCGCTGTTGGTGTCCAGTACGCTGTTGTTCTATGGCGGCATGGCCTTCGCCTACTTCGTGGTGTTCCCCATGGTGTTTGGTTTTTTCGTGGGCACTGTTCCGGAAGGGGTGACCATGATGACCGACATCAAGTCGTATCTCGACTTTGTCTATTCCATGATTTTTGCCTTCGGTCTCGCCTTCGAGCTGCCGATCGCCTTGATCCTGCTGGCCTGGATGGGCGTGGTCGATCCGCATAAGCTTGCGAAGAAACGCCCCTACGTGGTGCTGTGGGTTTTTATTGTCGCGGCGTTCCTTACACCCCCGGACGTGTTCTCCCAGACCTTCCTCGCCATCCCCATGCTGATACTGTTCGAGATCGGCTTGTTTGTGGCCAAGCGTGTGGCCGACGCCCGTGCTCACGGTGCCGCGCAGGGCGAAGAGGGCCATCGGACCATGGACGATGGGGAGATGGAGGCCGAATTGGACCGCTACGAGCGGGAAAACCCGACGAATCCCAAGGGTCGGGAATAAACCCCGCTGTGGCCCTGTCTTAAAAGCATGGGCCGCAGAACAGCAAGATTCAGCACCGTTGTCGCCGTGGTCATTTTGTGTCTGGCGGGCAGCGCGGTATCTGCCGCCCCCCTGGCCAACCAACTCAAAGGCAATGCCTCCCCCTATCTCGCCTTGCACGCCGCCGATCCGGTGGCGTGGCAGGAATGGGGTCCGGATGTGGTCGAGCGTGCGCGCCACGAGAACAAGTTGATTTACCTGTCCATCGGCTACTTCTCCTGCCACTGGTGCCATGTGATGCAGCGCGAGAGTTATCGCAATCCGGGCATCGCCGAGTTTCTCAATCAGCACTTCATACCGGTCAAGATCGATCGCGAGCTGGAACCGGCGCTGGACGCGCGCATGATCGCCTTTGTCGAGGCGACCCGTGGTCGGGGTGGCTGGCCGCTCAACGTCTTCGTCACGCCCGAGGGTCATCCGCTGCACGCCGCTCTCTACCTGCCGCCGGAGGAGTTCCTTGGTGTGCTGCAACGCATCACCAAGTCGTGGCAGGAGGACAGCCAGTCCTTGGCCGAGACCGCGCGCGCGGCGGAACCCCAGCCGGCGCCGCCAGTGTCACCGTTGCCGCAAGACCGATCCGTGGCTGCCTTGGTGACCGACCTGCTGACCGCGGCACACAAACTGGCCGACCCGCTACAAGGGGGATTCGGCGCGCAATCCAAGTTTCCCATGGCGCCGCAATTGGAGTTTCTGTTGCGCTATTACGAACGTCAGCCGGATGACCAACTCAAGGCGATCCTGTTGCTGACCCTCGATCAGATGGCGCAACGCGCCCTGCAGGATCACTTGAGCGGCGGTTTTTTTCGTTACACCGTGGATCCGGCTTGGAGCGAACCGCATTTCGAGAAGATGCTGTATGACAATGCCTTGCTCGCGCGTCTTTACCGGCACGCCGCACGTGTCTTCGGGCGCGCGGATTACAGCGACATCGCCGATCGCACGCTGGACTTCATGCAGACCGAATTGCGCTCCCCGGCGGGTGGTTTGATCGCGGCCCTTTCGGCAGTGGATGCCCAGGGGGTGGAGGGGGGTTATTACCTTTGGCCGCAGGCGGAATTGACCATCCTGCTGAGTAAGGACGAGTATCGCGCCTACGCCCTGCGTTATGGGGTGAACGGGTTTCCGGACTTTGACGCCGGTTTCCTGCCGGTGCCCGCACTGACCTCTGCGGAGGTGGCGGCCAAGCTACAGCGCAGCCAGGCGGTGATCGACGCCCTGTTGGCGAGCAGCGGAAAAAAACTGCTGGTGGCGCGCACCAAGCGCCATGCGCCGCGTGATACCAAGGTGCTGGCGGCATGGAACGGCCTGGCCCTGGCGGCCTATGCGGAGGCCGCGCGCAGCCGTGAACAAAAACACTACGCCGACACGGCGCGTGCGGTGCGCTCCTATATCGTCAGGCGTCTGTGGGATGGCACCAACCTGCGCCGCGCCGAGGCCGACGGTCGCGCCTTGGGTAGCGTCAGCCTGGAGGATTACGCCTATGTGGCCTTAGGGTTGCTCGAATGGGCCGAGCTCAGCGGCCAGGCGGGGGACTTCCGCATCGCCCGGCAGGTGGTCGACCGGGCCTGGGCGGTGTTCTACGGGAAGAATGGCTGGCGTCAGCCGCAGGGCGGCGGGATCCTGCCGGGCGCGGGTGCCGCGGGCATGACCGGCGACGGTCCGACACCGTCCCCCGCCGGGGTGTTGGCGCAGGTCAGTCTGCGTCTGGCGAAAAAATACCACGATCGAGCACTGCAGGTCCGCGCGCTGAACGCCCTGCGCCAGAACGGTTCGCTACTCGCGCACGATCCCTTCTGGCATGTCACGGAGCTGTCGGCGTTGTATTTCGAGGGTTAGTCTGCCCCGGGTATCGGCTCGGCGGGTTATAAGTTTACTTTGGTGCTTATATAACTAGAATTTCTTGTTAAATCTGTGCAATAACAAACTTTCCCCTTGCGGTCAGTTTGTTGCTACGCTATTTTAACAAGTATGTCTAGTGAAACCGGTAGCAAAATAAACAAACTCCTCAAAATATGGCCGTCTGGCACCGTGGCGGTCCTACCGTGGCTGGGAAAACAGGGTGTTTACCAGCAGCTGGTTCACGAATACGAAAAAACCTCTTGGCTACGCCGGATAGGCCGGGGGGCCTACGCCAAGGCCGACGACAAGGTCGAGTGGACCGGCGGCCTGTATGCTATGCAGGAACAAATGGGGCTGCCCGTGCACGCGGGCGGCAAAACCGCACTGCAAATGCAGGGTTATGCCCATTTCCTGCCGCCCGGGAAAGGTGCAACGGTCTTCCTGTTTGGCCTCCCCGATGTCAAGCTGCCCACGTGGTTCAAGCAATACCGCTGGGACGTCAGGGTCCGGTATACGACGACAAATCTTTTTGCCGGCATGGAGAATCGAGGGCTCACGAAAAAAGAAATAGGGTTCTACGCCGTCAGTGTTTCAGCACCTGAGCGGGCGATCATGGAAGTCCTGTATGGGGTGCCAAAGGAAGAGTCGTATGAGGAGGCAATGTTGCTCATGGAGGGGCTGACGATGCTGCGTCCTGTGCTCGTGCAGACCCTGCTCGAGCACTGTGCCTCTGTGAAGGTAAAACGCCTGTTCATGGTGCTCGCCGAAAGCTGCCGGCATTCCTGGGTCAAGAAGCTCGACCTGTCGAAAGTGGACTTCGGCAAGGGCAAGCGCATGCTTGTAAAGGGCGGACAGTTCGATCCTAGATACAATATATGCGTGCCCAAACACGGTGATCAGCGAGAAATGAAAGCGCCGCATGCAAAATCC
>JANNJF010000075.1:0-2728 GCA_031405715.1 Gammaproteobacteria bacterium
GGGTGGCGCCGAGGTACACGGCGGAGACGATGAGCAGCGCCGCCCATAATAATAAGACCGGCACCTGGGGCAGGGCGCCGAGGAGGTAGATGGCCACCGCCAGCAGCAGCACGCCGAATACGTATTTCACCTTATCCATCCAGACACCCGCCTTGGGCAGGAGGAAGCCCGCGCCCACGCCAATGGCGATGAGAATGACCCCCATGCCCATGGCCATGGAGAACATCAGCGCCCCGCCGAGTACCGGGTCTGCTTGTTGGATGGCCACGCCGAGCACGCCGATGATCAGCGGCGAGACACAGGCGCCGACGATGAGGGACGACAATAGGCCCAGCACAAAGGTGCTGACCAGCCCGCCGCCCTGGATGCCCTGGGTCTTATGTGTCACCCGGGATTGAATGAACGAGGGCATCTGCAGTTCGTAAAATCAGAACATGGACAGGGACAGCAGCACAAAAATACCGCTGACCACGCCGATGGCAACGGGGTTCTGGAAATACGCCTGCAACTGCCCGCCGGTGGCGCCGGCCAACACCCCGGCGGCGGTATAGGTGACCGCCGTGCCCATGACATAAGACAGGGACAACATGCCGCCCCTAAGCTTGGTGATTTTGGTACCGGCCTGGCCGACGATGATGCTCGACAGTATCGGGATCATGGGCAGCACGCAGGGGGTGAAGGTCAGCAACAGACCGACACCAAAGGCCCCCGCCACGGCGGCGAGAAAACCCCAGAGATCACCCGTGTCCGTGGGCGCCGTTTCCACAGGTGCCTCGGTCAGGTCCGCCGCCGGGGTGAATATCAGGTTTTTGGCCTCCCCCGCCGGCAGGGCGATGTTGATGGTTTTAGTCACCGGCGGATAGCAAATGCCCTTCTCCGCGCAACCTTGGTAGCTGGCCTTGAGGGCGAACAGCGAAGGCTGGGCGGCATCGCGTGTCAGGGGCAGTTTGATGTCCACCTGATCGTGATAGATCTCGGTCTTGCCGATATAAGGATCCATCTTGATCTGGCCTGCGGGCAGCTCGTAGCCTATGAGCTGGGTGTTGTCGGCCCCGGTCAGCTCGAAGCGGGTTTTATCCCGGTAAAGATAGTAGCCCGGGGCGATGCGCAGACGGGCCATCAGGGTATTGCTGTCCTGCGTGATCACACTGAGTTCGAAGGCCTGGTCCACCCGCAGGAATTCCTGCTGCTCCGCGGCGGGTTCGATCAGGCTGCCGAGGGAGGCGAGGGATTTGATGCTTTTTTCCGGCGTGGCCACGGGGGTCACCGGGGCTGCTGCGGCCGGCGCCGTGGCGGTGTTCTTGATGGCGGCCAACTTCACGCTGACTTCCTGGATCAAGGGCGGATAACACACCCCGAGATCGGCACAACCCTGTGAGGTGATGCGCAGCTTCAGACTGCCCGCCTCGTTGTGCTGGCGCGTGAGGGGCAGTTTGATCTTGATGGTCTTGCGGTAGGTTTCCACCTCGCCGAAAAACTCATCGTGCTTTTTGATGCCGGCGGGCATGACCGCCGGTTGCAGCGTCACGCCAGCGTCGAGGGACTCGAATTTGAATTTATCCTGGTAGAGATAATAGCCGTCGGCGATCTTCCACTGTGCCTCGATGGTATTCGCGTCGCGTGCCTTCAGCGTAAGGGCGAAGGCCTTGTTGGCCTCCAGCAGCTCTTCCTGCAAGGGGTTGGCCTGGGCCACGGCCAGGGTTTGGGCCAGCGCCAGGGCGCCAAGCAGAGCGAGCAGTTTTTTCATTTAGTTCTTGTCCGGGAGGTTGAGCCAAGCGAGATAATCCGGCAGGCCGTGGGTGATTGAGACCGCGATGATCTCGGGAAGTTCGTACGGGTGCAGGGCACGCAAACGGTCCTGTATGGCGGGGTAATGACGGGTCTGGGATTTGATCAGCAGCAGGTGTTCCGTGGTGGATTCCATTTTACCCTTCCAAGTATATATCGAGCGCATGGCCGGGAGTATGTTGACGCAGGCCGCCAGGCCCTCCGCCACTAAAGCCTGAGCGATCTGCTCAGCGATTGCCGGGTCCGGGCAGGTGGTAAAAACGATTTGGTGTGCAGATTGGTTCACGGTCGGAACTCGTCCTTGGGTCAGGGGTCACAGGGGAGTCTGGATGATTCGCAACATTCGGACACCTCCTTTATGTGGTTAGGGTGACTATAACGATAAGACGTGTAGTCGCCCTTTTTTTATCCACACTTTCAATAGTATAGGCCATGAGTTGGGTGCCTCAGGGTGACCCGGGAGCCGGTAATAACGCCATCCGGCGTTGAAAAACCGCAGCCTATCCCCACTAAAGCGCTGCACGTCTACTGCTTGGATACCCGATACGATGTTGCCGGTTCTGTCGCAGCGCCCCGTTCCCAGGGGTTGACAAGAACGTGGTGGTCAATATGATTAGCACTCACCTGGGCCGAGTGCTAATATCCGTCGGTCAGTATTCCACGTCATTGTTTATTCATTATATAAAGGAGTCGCTACGATGACTGCACAACCTGTTCAGAAAAAAGGAGAAACATCTGTGAATATCCGTCCCCTGCACGACCGTTTGATCGTGCGCCGTCTGGAAGAAGAGCGCAAATCCGCCGGTGGCATTGTGATCCCCGATACCGTGAAGGAAAAGCCGATTCAGGGCGAAGTCCTGGCCATCGGTAAGGGCAAGATCCTGGAAAATGGCACGGTGCGCCCCCTGGATGTGAAGGTGGGCGACAAGGTGCTGTTCGG
>JANNJF010000076.1:0-1038 GCA_031405715.1 Gammaproteobacteria bacterium
CCAAGACGCCAAGTGTATACAAGGCTTAAAACGCCAGGCAGTGCCTCACACTATGGATGAGCCGTATCGCATTCACAGCGTTTTGATTTTCCTGGCGTCTTGGCGGTTAGGCTGCTTTTTCCAGGATTAAGATTAAACAGCATGCGGTATTCATTGGGGCAAGGTGCGCGGATTTCCAGCACATGCCTTTACCGACCGCGCCTTGTTGTCATGGTTTTTTTGCTCTATCCTCAACTGATCAAACGCCGCCACCGACCATCACCTGCACATGCCCTTCACTTCTCGGCCGTTCCTGCTGATACTCGCGTCTTTATTGATATTTTCCGCTTGTAGCCGGGCGCCGCAACGGCCGGCCGCGCAGACGCAGGGGGACTACCGCTATGTCGAAAGCTATCTCGAGTGGTACATCCCACAGCTGATGAAAAGGCACCACGTTCCCGGGGTCAGTATTGCCCTGGTGGATGGACAGAAAATCGTCTGGGCACGCGGCTTCGGTTATGCCGACCGGGAAAAAGCCATCCCCGCCAGCGCCACCACCATCTACCAGACCGGCTCCATCTCCAAGGTGATCACCGCCACGGCGGTGATGCAGCAGGTGGAACAGGGACGCATCGACCTGGACGAGCCGGTGCAGAAATACTTACCCGGATTCTCCATGCGCTCGCGTTGGGGGGCCACGCCCGCTCCGAGCGCGCGCGCCCTGCTGTCGCATCATGCCGGCCTGCCGACCTACTACCTCAAGGGTTTTTTCAGTAACCAACCCCTGGCCAGTTTAGTCGCGGAACTTAAGCCGGAGCACCTCGCCTACCCGCCCGGCCAGGTCTTCAACTATTCGAACCTGGGTCCCGATCTCATGGGGCTGGCGATGGAAAACATCTCCGTCCTGCCGTTCGCCGAACACATGCGGCGCTCGCTGCTCGAACCCTTGGGCATGCACAACTCCTCCTTCACCCTGAGCCCGGAAGCAACACCGCTACTGGCGCGCGGCTACGTCGACGGGCAGGCATCCGACCCGGTACAGGTACGCGACGTGCCGGC
>JANNJF010000077.1:0-2386 GCA_031405715.1 Gammaproteobacteria bacterium
TATATGTTCCCTTCTACACCAACAAAAGTAGAAGACACCAAGGAATTCATAAAAGGTAGTATTGAAAAATTTTCAGAAGGAAAGGAAATTGTAGCAGTGATTCTTGATAAAGATTCACTTGAGTACTGAGTTCCCCAAACGCTCAATTTACATCCCCTCGTTGCTTGCCGGGAGGCTAGTATCGTCTACACAGCGATTCCTGCCCAAACTCTTGGCACGATAAAGCGCTTTGTCCGCACGCACAAATACCATTTCGGCTGTATCGGAGTCTCTAAAGCTGCTGACGCCCACGGAAATGGTAATGGCTACCTTTTGTTTATTATGGTGGAAATCAGCGGCCTCCACCGACGCACGCATTTTTTCCGCGACATTCAGGGCGGCAACACTAGGGGTATCAGAAATGATGGCAACAAATTCTTCGCCGCCGTAGCGTGCGATAAAGTCCGTCTCGCGCACGGTCTGCTTCAACACAAAGGCGATCAGCTTCAGCGCCTTATCACCTGCCTTGTGTCCATACGTATCGTTGATCTGCTTGAAGCGGTCCACGTCTAACACCAGCAGTGTTAACGGGGTTTTGTGCCGCTTCCAGCGCGCATATTCACGCTCAAGTCTGGCGTCATAGGCAAGACGGTTCGGCAGGTTCGTCAAGGCATCCATGGTTGCCTGCAGTTGTTGTGCCTGTAGATGAGTCTTCAGGCGGCCGGTTTCACTTTCGAGGACGGTGAGGCGTGAAGTCGCTATTTTAAGCTGGGACTGTAAGGCGGCCTGCTGCTCTTCTTCCGTCTGGCGATGCTCTTCAAAGTGGGCCTTGATGTGTTCCAGGCGCGTCTGAATTGACGTCTTCAGCTCTAAGAGGCTGGATGCCCCACGGACACTGGTTTCAATTCCATCCATTTGTGCATGCACGGCTGCATCCAGCGCGCGACTGCGTGTGTGCGTGTGAGTACGCAGCGTTTCTGCCCCCTGGAGGTGCTGGTCCAGCTCCTGCAACCGCTCAGTAAGCTGTAAGAGAAAACTCTCCAGCTCGGATTTTTCCGCCTCAATGCGCGTCCGCATCGAGGCAATCAATTCAGTGATATCGCCAAGAACCTCCGGCCACAGTCCCTGCCCAATGCCTGTCGACAATCTCTCCTTTATGTTGTCTGCTCGCTCGACCAGTTCTGCTGGCAAGGCTATAGTATCCAGCAATTGGATCAATATTTCGGCTGCGGTTAACGGTGGGGCGGCTGATGTCAATGTGACGGGCTCTTGTCGACTTGCCTCATGACTTATCGCATCAGCTGCGGCCAGCAGTGTTGTCATTGTCAGGGCAATGGCTCGCAATTCTTGCTCTTCTTTCGCTTCCTGCAAGCCTCGCTGGATGCGTGTCAGCGCTTCGTCGCCTGCATCCCGCTGACGAATCCCTCGCAGCAGTACGGTGAGCAGATCTTTGCCTAACGACAATCCGGCGTCTTTCTCAATTAATATATTGTTGGCTGTTTCCGGCGGTGCCGGCTTTACCTCAGACTCGTGCTGTCCCGCAACCGATTTGGAGTTATTTGATACGGTTTTGTTGCCAGAGCGGGCTAGACTCTCGTTGATCAGGTGTACCACTATGGTTATTAGCTGCGCAGGTTGTTCACTTGCAGGGGCCTCTGCCAACTGCCGTCGTATCTCCCTAGCTCTCTTTTCCATCTCCTTGGGAAAGTCCACAGCGTCCAGCATGGCTACAAGCAAATCTGATAGATGACTTTCGGGTCTAGTCTTCCTGGCGTGCTTGGCGTCGAGGCGTTTAACCGTTTCGGAAATCGCCTCGATCAAGCGCTCAAGCCGTTGCTTATCAAACGTTCCGCGGGCTGACTTGCGGAGTTCTGCCAGCTGTCGGTCGAGCCCCTTATCCACCCCCTCTGCCGCAAGAGTAAGGCGATTCAAGGCAAGGCGCAGCACCCCTTCGATTTCACTTAAGACACGCTCCTTGCTCTCGAGGCCTTCGAGGCTGGTGAAATATTTCTTTTTCCAGGAATCTGCGTTGTCTGTGGGCATATCGGTCTGCGTCACCTCTATCAGGATTATAGACGATGGTCCTGACACACTAACCTGGCGGTAGCGCTCAAATACAGAAACTGCAGATGACCCGCCCGAGAGAAGGCGAGTCTCGGCATGATGCGAGCATGGCTGAAGAAATGAACAAAAAGAAAAACCCCGTAAGGTTCCTTACGGGGTTTTAGGAAAGAAGCCTGGCAGTGTCCAACTTTCACATGGGGAGACCCCATACTATCATCGGCGCTGCTTATGCTCCAGGTGCTCCAGCGTGGTCAGGCGCTTCAGTCGCTTACACTGCGAGAACGTGTCAATATGTCCGTATCCCTTTCATAGATTCAAATGGCTATATCTATGCTTCACCACA
>JANNJF010000078.1:0-1622 GCA_031405715.1 Gammaproteobacteria bacterium
CGCTCTCTGCCGCCATCGTCGCCGTGACGACACTGACCGCGGCCGCTTCGGTGCCGATGGTCACCTCGCTCAGCATGCAAGCGGGACAGGTCTACAGGCCGGGCCAGGGTGTCACCCTGCCGGTGGTCGTGCGCGAGGTCAAACCCGCCTATACACCCGAGGCCATGCAGCAGCAGATCCAGGGTTCGGTGTGGATGGAGATCGTGGTGCTCGCCGACGGCACGGTCGGCGACATCACCGTTACGCGCTCGCTGGACGAGGTTTACGGCCTCGATCAGGAGTCGATCAAGGCTGCCAAACAGTGGACCTTCAAGCCTGGGACCAAGGGTGGCAAGCCCGTTCCGGTGTTGGTGACCCTCGAACTGACTTTTACGCTCAAGAAGTAAGCCCGCCACTCACCACGGCGGCCAGCGTCCGGAGCAGCGTGTCGGCGGTGTACGGCTTGGCCAGGAACGCCTGCACGCCGGCGCGGACCGGGGCCAACGGGTCGCGGCCCTGGGTGACGCCGCTGGCGGCGATAATCCGCACCTGGGGATTCATCTTCAGCAGCACCTGGATCGTCGCCGGTCCGTCCATGACCGGCATCATCATGTCGACGATCACCGCGGCAATACCGTCGCGCCACTGGGCGTAGACGCTGACGCCCTCGGCGCCGTCCGAGGCTTCGAGCACCGTGTAGCCGAACGCCTCCAGCGCCTGGCGCGTGACCTTCCTGACGGCCTCCTCGTCGTCGATCACCAGCACCCGCTCGCCGTGGCCACGCGGTAACGCGGTGCCGTCGATGGCGAGGTCGCTCACGCGTCCCGACCACTCTGGCAGGCAGATCTCGAACGTCGTGCCCTTCCCCACGTCGCTGCGGACGCGAATGAATCCGCCATGCGCCTTGACGATGGCCTGTGACGTCGACAGGCCGAGCCCCGTGCCCTTGCCGAAATCCTTGGTGGTGAAGAAGGGGTCGAACATCTTGTCGACCACCTCGGGCGCAATGCCCGTGCCGTTGTCAGCGATCGCCAGCACCACGTGCATGCCGGGCGAGGCGTCGGGCACCATCGCCGCGTACGGCTCGTCGATCTCGAGGCGCGATACCGACAACGTCAGGACGCCGCCACCGGGCATCGCGTCGCGCGCGTTGACACACAGGTTCATCAGCACCTGGTGAATCTGGGTCGGGTCGCCCGACACCACCCATTGCCCGGGCGGGATGCTGGTGCGCACCTGGATCGTCTTCAGGAACGTTTCGTTGGCAATCTTCTCCACGTCGTGCACGATCGGCGCCAGGTCGACCGGCAACTGCCGGCTCTCCACGCCCCGGGCGAACGACAGCACCTGCCTCACCATATCGGCGCCGCGCGCGGCGCTGGCCTCGATGGTCACCAGCAGATCCATCCGCATGGGGTCGGTTTCGTCCTCCTTGAGCAGGGCCACGCCCAGCAGGATCGGCGACAGCGCGTTGTTGAGATCGTGCGCGATGCCGCCGGCCAGCGTGCCAATGCTCTCCAGCCGCTGGGCGCGCAGGAACTGCTGCTGCAGGTCGAGACCATCAACAAGCTCAACCGCATTTCCCGCCAGATGCTTCAGGAAATGGGCCGCGAGCCCACGCCGGACGAGCTGGCGGTCCGCAT
>JANNJF010000079.1:0-2234 GCA_031405715.1 Gammaproteobacteria bacterium
CACCCAGTGCTTGTGTGCGGGCGGGCGCTTCCTCCCGCTTTAGTGGCGGCGGCTCGCCCGCGCAACCCCACCCCCCACGACCTCGACATTTGGCCGCGGGAGCTAGCTCCCCCTATAAAAGCGGCGGCAAGCCGCCGCACGCCAGCCTATTTATTTCATGCAAGTCAGAAATAGGCTGTTCATGCGTGCCACAAACCCAGCCGGGTCTTCGAGCTCTCCACCCTCGCTGAGCAGAGCCTGGTCATACAGGATTCTCGACCAATCCCCGAAATGCGCCGTGTCACCCCCATCCTTCAGGTGCACAACGATTGGATGATCGGGATTAATTTCCAGTATCGGCTTGGATCCTGATACCTTCTGTCCGGCCGCCTTCAATAAGCGCTCGAAATTGGCGTTGAGATCCTGTTCATCCTTCACCAGACACGCCGGAGAGTTCGTTAACCGGTGGGTGATGCGCACATCTTTAACCATGTCGCCCAAGGATGTTCGGATCATTTGTAAGGTATCGGTGAAATCGGCTTGCGTTTTCTCCTGCTCCGCCGACCCCTCGTCCAATTTCCCCAGATCGAGCTCGCCGCGTGTGATGGATTGCAGGGGTTTTCCGTCGAATTCTGTGATATGGGTTACCACCCACTCATCGATACGGTCCGGTAGCAGCAGCACCTCGATACCCTTCTTGCGGAAAATTTCCAGATGCGGACTATTTTTTGCCGCTAAAAAACTATCCGCAGTGACATAATAAATTTTCTCCTGCCCCTCCTTCATCCTCGCCACGTAGTCCTCAAAAGAAACGGCCTGGGCGTCCGTATCGCTCTGCGTCGATGCAAATCGCAGTAACTTCGCGATACGCTCGCGATTCGTACCATCTTCAACCACCCCTTCTTTTAGCGGCTGACCGAACTCCCGCCAGAATATAGTATATTTTTCCGGATTCTTGGTGGCGAGCTCTTCCAGCAGATCCAGAACCTTCTTTACTGAACCATGGCGAATGGAATCAATGTCCTTGCTGTGTTGCAATATTTCGCGCGAAACGTTGAGCGGAAGATCGCTGGAATCAATGACGCCACGCACAAAACGCAGATAATTGGGCATCAGCTGTTCCGCATCGTCCATGATAAAGACACGACGAACATATAATTTTATGCCGTGCCTTCTGTCACGATCCCAGAGATCGAATGGTGCATGTTGCGGGATATACAAAAGCGCGATGTATTCCAACTTGCCTTCCACCCTGCTGTGGAGGTGTGCTAAGGGCGGCTCGAAATCATGTGCAACATGTTTGTAAAACTCATCATACTCCTCCTGCTTGACCTCATTGCGCGGGCGCGCCCAAAGGGCGGAGGCACTATTAACAACAGTATCCTCATCTTTGTCCGCCGCCTTCATCACAACAGGCAAGGTGATATGGTCCGAATACTTGACGACGATGGTGCGCAATCTTTGTGGGTCGAGAAATTCCTGCTGGTCTTCACGGATATGCAGCACGACGTCCGTACCACGTGTGCTTTTTTCCACCGTCTCGAGGGTATATTCCCCCTTACCGTCCGACTCCCAACGTACCCCATGTCCCGCGCCCTGGCCTGCCCGGCGAGTCGTCAGGGTGATTTTGTCGGCAACGATAAAGGCAGAATAAAATCCAACGCCGAACTGCCCGATCAGCCGGCTGTCTTTCGCCTGGTCGCCACTTAACGTGGCCAAAAACCGGCGCGTACCCGAACTGGCGATCGTACCGATATTATCAACGACCTCGGTCCTGTTCATGCCGATGCCATTATCGGAAACAGTAATGGTTCGCGCAGCGGCGTCGTAGCTGATTCTAATTTTCAGATCGCTATCGCCTTCATACAAACCGTCGTCAACCAATGCCTCAAACCTCAGCTTATCCGCGGCATCGGATGCGTTCGATATCAGCTCTCGCAAAAATATTTCTTTGTTGCTATAGAGAGAGTGGATCATTAGATCCAGGAGTTGTCGTGCTTCGGCTTGAAAACCAAGCGTCTCTTTGTGTGCCTCAACGGTCATGGGATGGCAGCCTCTTGGTTACTATGCGGTTCTATCAACAGGAGAAACTAAAGGCAATCGCAGTGGATTTCAAGTGGCGTACTGGATATTGCGGATTGGTAACCAACGGACAAGGGCGTACCCCGCATGCGCGGTAACGCCGATCGCTCACTTACTGAGGAGAACGGCAAATAGTGCATAGCGACATCCACGGGGTCCCTTCTCCCTTCGGG
>JANNJF010000080.1:0-6672 GCA_031405715.1 Gammaproteobacteria bacterium
TGTTGTGATCGAGGGTAAAGAAGAAGTTGTTATCAAATGTGGCGAAGCCAGCATCACCTTGACCAAAGCGGGCAAGATCCTGATCCGTGGTAATTACCTGCTGAATCGTTCCAGCGGCGTGAATCGGATCATGGGTGGATCGGTGCAGGTAAATTAAGCGCCATGAAACGGCTGTCTTCACAGGAAAGAACCATCGGGCTGCTAAGGAACATGTATTAAAAATGCTACAACTGCAAAATAGCACCCGCTTTGCTGCCAACATGACGCTGTTTCCCAATGAAGCGGCGACAGACACACTGTATGTCATCGTCAAGGCTACCTTCATGATGGACAAGGAACTCACCCTGGCCGATGAGCAAACCCCGCCCATGGTAGCGGATGTGTACTGGAGCGAAACCGGAAAATCCAGTATTAAATACGCGTCGGATATGCACATCGGCAAACCGGCGACGGACATCATCATGCTCGGCCACGCCATTGCGCCCGGGCAAAAGGAAGTCCATCAGCTCGATGTAAGTCTGTCGGTCGGTCAGGTGACCAAGACCGTGCGTGTGTTCGGCGACCGCCAATGGCAAGACGGCAGAATGACATCCCCCATCGCCTTCAAAACCATGCCGCTGGTCTACGAGAAGGCGTACGGTGGTTTTCATATTGCCAATGGACAGCTAACCGGTGTGGAGACACGCAACCCTGTTGGCCGTGGCTTTGCCGGTTCGCGCAAGATGCAGGAAATGAACGGCGTGCCGCTGCCCAATCTGGAAGACCCAAAGCAACTGATCCGAGAACATACCGACCAGCCCACGCCTGCCTGCTTTGGTTTCTGTGCGCCCAATTGGCACCCGCGTGTGGCCTATGCCGGCACCTACGACGACGCCTGGCAAAAAACCCGCGCACCGTATTTGCCGACCGATTTCGACAAACGCTTTTTAAGCATGGCACATCCGGACTTGATCTACCCCGGATATCTGCAAGGCGGTGAACCGGTGTCGATCACCCACATGCATCCGGGCGAGGCTTTGCAGTTTAGCGTACCGCGCGTGAATCTGACCACACGCATCAGCGTCGCCAATCAGGTGGAACAACCGGCGTTTCATGTGGAAACCCTAATCCTCGAACCTAACCAACTAAAATTAAGCATGGTCTGGCGCGCCGCGATGGCGTGCGACAAGAAGGCGCTAAAGATCAGTGAAGTGATGATTGGGCTATCACGATGATGAGTCAAAAGAAAACGAATTAAGCAGTTGGGCAGGCACTGCCCGACAATCACAGTGACACATTGAGGAGCAATAATGGCACAAACGACTTTTTCTAACGGCAGAGGCATTTCACACAAAGGTAGCGGTGGCAAGAGCATCGTGTTTCCAGACGTGTGCAAAACACCGGTCGGTCCTGCGGTGGTACCGATTCCATACCCCAACCTGGGTCAGTCCTCCGATACGTCCAAAGGCCCAAAATCCGTTAAAACAGACGGCCAGATGCCCATGGTCAAAGGCGCGGAATACAGCACGAGCACCGGTGACGAAGCCGGTGTCGCCAAAGGCGTGGCCAGTAGCACCACTAAGGGCGTGTGCGAATTCATGATGTATTCCTTCGACGTAAAGTTTGAAGGCAAAAACGTCTGTCGCCTTGGCGATCCGCTGTTTCATAATAAGAAAAACATCATGGGATAAACCATTGACCGCTGCGATGAACGTCAAAACGCCACACACCAGCAACCGTGCCCATGCGTACCGCGATATGTACGTGCAGGGCGTTGTTGAGGCTTCTTTTTTGTGGTTATTGCGATCCGTTACCGTGGACCAACCACACTACACCTCCATTGATCTCGGCGAACTCGAGCAACGTATCGACGCCCAACTTAACTTGCTGATGACTTCGATGGAGCTGGGCTGGGAGGCCTGTGACGCCGCATTGGAACTACAGGAGCCAGGTGAAGTATTCGCCGCCACCGTCACAGCGATGCGCAGTCATGAAATACCGAAAATACAAAAAGCCGTGCAGGTTGGCCTATCGAACGAGCGCACATTTAAAGGTCTGGTTTCCGCTCTGGGTTGGCTGCCCGCAGAAATCATCCGGCCATGGGTAGAACGGTTTCTCAACGGCAAAGACATGAACCACAAATACCTCGGGGTAGCCGCATGCAGCATACGTCGGGAAGACCCGGGCGAGTTACTCACAAATATCCTCCAACGCGAGGATTGTCTAAAGCATGTTAAATTGCATTCGCGCGCACTGCGCCTCATCGGCGAACTGCGCCGCCAGGATCTGATGCCTGCCTTACAAGCAGCGGCCGGATCATCGAAGGCAGACATTGCCTTCTGGGCCAGCTGGTCATCGATTTTGTTAGGACAACACGCCATGGTGCGTAACCTCCATCCGCTTGTTCTCAAACGCGGCCCCTTCCAGGCACGTGCCATTCAATTGGTATTCCGCGTTTTACCGGTGGAACAGGGGAGGGAATGGATTTCAGTCATGACGAAGGACCCGGCCAATATCCGCGCAGTGGTCTCTGCCACAGGCGTCTTGGGCGACCCGCATGCGGTAAATTGGCTGATCAGCAAAATGAACGACCCACTCCTCGCGCGTCTGGCCGGCGAGTCATTTTCCACAATCACCGGCGTCGACCTGGAAAAGCACCAATTGAATACCCAGCCGCCCGCAGGGCAGTCGCCTATCCCCAACGACGACCCGGCAGACCCCAATGTCGACCTGGACGAGGAAGAAAACCTCCCCTGGCCCAATGTCGAGAAGATCACCGAACTGTGGCGCCACCACGGCGCGAATTTTCTAGTGGGACGACGCTACTTTCTGGGTAAGGCCATCACGCCCGAGTGGCTTAAGAGCAGGATCGCCGACGGTACTCAGCGCCAACGGCACGCTGCCGCATTGGAACTGGCGCTCATTGATCCCCAATGCCGGCTCATCAACACCCGTGCCAAGGTCACGCCATGAGTGACCAGACCAAGATCTACATCGCTGGCATAGGCATGATCACCCCGGTGGGTGCGAACGCGCAAATGACGGCGGCGGCGGTGAAGGCGGGAGTGAGTGGGTATCGGATCAGCGAGTACATCAACAATGCGTGCCAGCCCATTACCATGGCGATGGTCCCAGATGATGCATTGCCTAAATTTATTTATGATTTGGAGACGAGTGAGGATATCAACATAGCAATTGGCCGCATGCTACTAATGGCAAGCATTGCGCTTGAGGAAACTATAATGTCCTATCAAGGCAATATACCGCTCCCATTGATTTTGGCAGGGCCAACGACTTACGCAGGCCAGGAAGTACCGTTTTCGTATAAATTCATTGATCAATTGGTTATGCAGTCAGGAATAGAGCTGGATCGTGCTAACTCTCGCCTGATAGCTACTGGTCGAAGCGGTGTACTAGCGGGAATCGGCATGGCCATCAAATATTTGAGCCAAGGAATGGGGGATTATGTTCTGGTCGGAGGTGTGGATAGTTATCAAGACTATAATTTGTTATTACAACTGGACCAGCAGGGCCGAATCCGAACTGAAGAAGCCCCAGATGGTTTTGTTCCAGGAGAAGCCTCAGCGTTTCTCATGTTAACGCACAAAGCGGAGTTGGCCAAGATATATGGTAAATATACAGTATGTTTATCAGTGCCAGGCATAGCCGAAGAAGCAGGCCATTTATACAGCAAAGAAACATATACCGGCGATGGTCTGGCGGATGCCATTCGCGTTGGCATCAATAACGGAGATGACCAAAAAATTCACACTATCTATTCCAGTATGAACGGTGAGCATGTATGGGCAAAGGAATATGGTGTGGCAATGTTGCGCAACAAGAATGCGATGGCGGAAAATGTGAGGCATGAGCACCCCGCTGATTGCTTTGGCGATATAGGCGCGGCAATGGGGGCGGTGTTAGTCGG
Organism: Gammaproteobacteria bacterium; assembly: GCA_031405715.1. GTDB lineage: Bacteria > Pseudomonadota > Gammaproteobacteria > Acidiferrobacterales > UBA6901 > JANNJF01. The sequence continues at coordinate 3,908 of JANNJF010000080.1, forward strand.
AATCGCTGGATTAGAGATGGCTAGAGATGGTGCGCCTCAAAAAAATATTGTTTATTGTTCATCTGATCACGCGCAACGCGCGGCAGTTTGTTTGAGCCTAGTTACGTAACCGGCGAATCACCAAAGCAGTTACTAATTTTCATCAGTCACAGTTATTAAAAGGTAGGTAGATCATGGAAATGGGTGAAGGCGCCAGTGTCGCGACAATTAAAATCGATCCGGATAAATATCTCAAGGCAAAAGTGACTGAAGTTAGCTTTAACGGCACATACAAATCATGCCGTTCGCTCGATATCATAAAGGCGCCACATTGGCCCTCCGGTAAGCCAGATGGGTATAATCAATCCAGAAAGGCAGCAGTTCTGAAAATGGGTAAAGGTGAAACCCATACTGCAAAAGTAAAACTTGAAGTCGACAGCAAAGGGGTAAGCGGCAATGGCAAGCTCACTGGCACGTTAGGAAAGCTGGTGTTTGAAGGCCAAGCCCCATTGGCCAGTGGAACGCATGATGTGACCGTTACACTCAAAGAAACACCAGAGTCATTGCATTGGGCAAGGGGCGCCATGACTTGGGAAATAAATGGTGGTGAACATATTGCGTTGGCCGGTGCGACGAACGTGGAATTATTTTTTGTCTTTGATGATCCGGCAAAAAAGAAATTTTTTAATCCACAAGGTGTCTGGGTGGAGGCGTTGCGGTTTATTTTTGACAATGGGAAACTTGAAGGCGTACCAAAAATCAAGGAGGGCCTCAGTAAAGTCACCAAGGCATGTTTTCTATATCCCCATCATAAATATGAAATTAATAAAGGTGCACCAAACTTTGGTGGTGCCTCCGGTGTTTTCCAATTAACTGACTACATGAGACCGAAACCGGGTGATGTGAATTGCTACGATCAAACTTATGCCGTAGTCGTCTTTAGTGGCGCATTGGGCGTAACGATGAAGGGTCTTTATCTAAACCCCTTTGGGTACCTCAAACGGACGATGCTGGTAGGTTGGGGTAGCTGTAATAATCCGTTTCCCTATTCAAAATACCGGGATGTATCGAAAAAGCCATCCTTAGCGGGTCGGCTCCTTGGCGGGGCTAAAATAATACCGAAGCTGGAAGATTTCTTGGACATTGACCCCACAGACCCGGCACGCAGTGGTTTTGGCAATCATATGTTTTGTGAGTATCGCAGCTCAGATAACGCGGTTTATGACGCCTGCGCAGGCCCAGCGCCAGGGGAGCACGATAGTCTGGGATACATGGAGAACAGTATCGATACCGTTATTCCGTCGCGTGTGAGGGGGTATGATGAAGGCATTGAGAAACCATGGCAAGTGCCAGTTCAGAAAACGGGCTACCCGAAGAATAAAAAGGAAATTGAGTTGAATCATAAATATTGCGTCAGTGACATTGATGACAAAGGGATGGGAGTGGATCGTGTAAAATGAAGCATCACATAACCATAACAATGTTATTCGGCATCGTATTGCTAATAGGAGGCACGGCTATGGCAGGCGCGAGATTTTTGATTTCGCCACTCAATCAAGACAAGTTGGACACGCTGAAACGGGAAATGGGGTATGAGGCTGTCATTAATCAGTTGCCCAAAGATAAGCTTGTTATTCTCGATTGGGAAAACGCATTGAAGGTTTTCAAAGACACCGAGGGAAGGGTATGGCGTATCAGTTATCCTTCTAGCAGCGCGCGCACCTATCAAGGCGATCTGACTGCCAATCTCAAATCCGGTAATGAGGAAATGCACATCGTTGTACACTCCATGAGCTTGGGGCAGAAAGACGCAGTAAATCTGGCTTTGTGGCAGGCAACCAACACCAACGCACCGTTTATTTGGTATAAACATGACCCACGGTGTTTTAGCGATTTTTGTCTAACACCACGCATGAGTGACAATGTTAGCGATGTTAAATTTAATTATGGGAATATTCTCATTGAGTTGAATCGCCTTGCTGGTGATGACAAAAATGTGCTCCCGGTGGCCCAATATCTGCAATCGATAATGGAAAAGGCTGTGGCAGAGAATCCCGATCAAAAACTTCCGTCTCGACCAAAGATTGTGTATACAGTAAATCCGACTCAAATCAAGTCGGGTGAGACATTCACAGTAACAACGAAATCGGGGCCAGGGTATCAAAAAGCGTTGTGGGCTTTCGATGTTGCTCCGGATATGATATCAGACAATATAGACTATAAAGAAGATCTGGGTGACGGTGTGCACAAATTCACGGCGAAAGCCGCTGGTAAAGGGACCATTTCTTTCAGCCTAATGGACAAAAAAACGCTCTGGGTATTTACCGACACGGTTTCGGTGAATATTGAACCGGCAAAATGACATGCCGTTAAATGCCAATGGAGATGAATCAATAAGCAGTCGCGGGGAGAAGTGCTTTTCACAGGATTGCGGAGCAATGGCAGAGCAATGGGGTCGGACACGAATGGTACTTACTTAAGCGGTTTCATAGTCAATGTAGGGCGGGTTAGGTACGTCTTTTGTGCCGTAACCCGCCGGATGTGCCAGCGGGCGCACCGTACAAGAATGTCTTGTGTTGCTTCGCAACGCCTGGCGGGTTACGCAAACTACGCTAACCCGCCCTACATTTTGGCTTAAGTAAGTGCCATTCAACACTTGATCCTGCCTATCCAACGATCTGGCGATCAAGCCGGATGCCCTGATCGGTAAGGAAGTGACGGTCACGATCAAAGGCAGTACCAAGAAATCTTTTCACGGGTTCATCAATACGTTTACGATTGGTGAA
>JANNJF010000081.1:0-5937 GCA_031405715.1 Gammaproteobacteria bacterium
CAGCGGCGGCCAGCCGCCGCACTCCGGGCGGCTACTGGTGGCAGCAGGCGACATGCTAGAATATCCGCCTAAGCCACGCTGCCAACCTCACCACCCATACCGACGACCCCCCGCACCATGGGCCCACTCTATCGATATGCCGCTTATGCCGCCCGCACTGCCGTCCAACGGTCTGGACGCCGCGCTTTTATTGCCCTGCTGCTGCTGTGGGGCACAAACGTCTGCGCTTCCCCTACGGTCGTGGTTGTTATAGAAGGCGTCGACGCTGCGCTGCGCGATAACGTCATGCTATTCCTCAGTATCCAGCAGCAGAAGGACCTGGCGGAAATATCCGAGAACCGCATACGCCTGCTACATGCCCGGGCCGCGGATGAAATCCGCTCAGCGCTGCAGCCCTTCGGCTACTATCAGCCAAGTATCGACAGCACCCTCGCCTACCAGCAAAGCCACTGGCTCGCCACCTACCGCATCGACCTGGGCGAACCGGTGCGCATCACCGATATGGACGTACACATCGACGGCGGCGCCTCCACCGATCCCGAATTCCGCCTGCGCCTCGCCGATCTGCCCATCAAGCAGGGCGATATCCTCAACCATGCGCGCTACGAGGAGGCCAAGCGCGCACTGCAGAACCTGGGCTCGCAGCGCGGCTATTTCGACGCCGAGCTGCTGCGCAGTGAAGTGCGTGTCGATATCGCGCGCAACAGCGCCAGCGTAGCGCTGCATTACGCCAGCGGCGCGCGCTACCACTTCGGCACGGTGTCGTTTCTGCAGGTCGACCGGCTGGAGCTGCCCCTGCTGCAGCGCTACGTGCCGTTCAAACAGGGCGACCCCTACGACAGCAACAAAATCCTGAAACTGCAAACCGCCCTGAGCGACAGCGAATATTTCCAGCAGGTGGATGTCGAACCGCGGCGCGACCGGGTGGAGGACCTGGCGGTGCCGGTGGACATAAAACTGACGTTACGCGAGCGCGACAAATACACCCTGGGTGTGGGCTACGGCACGGACACCGGCGCGCGCGGAAAAATCGGCTGGGAACGGCGCATCGTCGACGCCGGCGGCAAACGCTTCTCCACCGAACTCAACGCCTCGCAGATCAACACCAGTGTCACCGCCCGCTATCGCATACCGATAAAGAATCCACTCACCGACCAGATCGTTATCACCGGCGGTTGGACCGACGACCATCCCGAGACCAGCGACAGCCAGACCCGACTGCTCGGCATCAGTCGCAACCAGGCGCGCGGCGAGTGGCGCGAGGCCTACTCGCTGAACTACCGGCACGAACGTTTTGTGACCGGCGAGGACAGCGGAACATCCACCCTCTTCATCCCCGAGGTCAACTGGCTGCGCATCCGTGCCGACAACCGCGCCTTCACTACCCGTGGCAGTCGTTTGCAAATCGATTTTCGCGGTGCCGCGGTCAGCCTCGGCTCGGACGTGACGTTCTTTCAGACCCGCGCCAACGCCAAGTTCGTCGTGCCGGTGTCGTCGGGCGGGCGTTTACTGACACGCGTGGATGGCGGCCACACCAGCGTGAAGGATTTCGAGAATCTGCCGGCCTCGCTGCGCTTCTACGCCGGTGGCGATCAGAGCGTACGCGGCTATGCCTACAACAGCCTCGGCCCCCTGGACAGTCTCGGCAACGTGGTCGGCGGCAAATATCTGCTGGTGGGCAGCGTCGAATATGAACATCGCCTGTATGAAAAATGGAGTGCGGCGACCTTCTATGACGTAGGCAATGCGTACAACACCTCGTCCGAGGATTTCAAGGAAGGCGCCGGACTGGGTCTGCGCTGGAGGTCGCCCATCGGCCCGGTCCGGGTGGATGTGTCCTGGGCCCTGAGCCTGGATGACCATCCGTGGCGCTTCCATCTGGTGGTGGGGCCCGATCTATGAGACGCGTGTGGCTGGCTGCAACCCTCATCCTGCTGATGCTGATCATAGGCGGCATCGGTCTGCTACTGGCCAGTGAAACCGCGTTGCAGTGGTTGCTTCCGCGGGTCGCGTCCTGGTCGGGTGGCGAACTCAGCGTCACCCAACTGCAAGGGCGTCTCATCGGCCCCATCAACATGACCGGTGTGGAGTACCGATCGAAGGCGTTTAGCGCGCACGCCGACAGTCTGTCACTGGATTGGCAGCCACGCTGGTTGCTCGGCGCTACTGTGCATCTGCGACCGGTGCGCGTCGAACACCTGGTGATCACCTTGCCACAAGCGACGGCGCCGGGCACGGCAGAGACTCCGCGCACTACGCCGGCCTCAACCGGTGGAATGCACCTGCCGGTGCGCATCGCGTTGCAGGAGGCGGAGATTACCGACCTTACGATCATCAACCCTGCCGCCGCATCGTCGACGCGCATAGACCGGGTGCGGTTTTCCCTGACCGCCTTCGGCAACAGCGCCCAGTTGGACAACGTGCGCATCGAGGCAGGTGACAGTTACGCCGAACTCAGTGGTCGCGTCGGACTGACGTCCGCCGCCCTGGTCGACCTGACGATACGCGGCGCCTGGGCGCGGCCTGGGCAAGCCCTGCTGTCCGGTGACGCACGACTCCGCGGCGATCGCCAACGCCTTAACGTCAGCGCCCATCTCAGCACACCCCTCAAGGGACAACTCGATGCAACCATTGACGCACCCTACGACCAGTTGCGTTGGAACGCCGCATTACAACTCGAAGAAATCGCAGCGCAACAGATAAACGCCGACTGGCCGGCACTGCAGCTGCGCGGACGCCTGGAAGGGCACGGTAGCGCATCACAACTGCAGGCGCAGGGCGAGCTGAAGATGTCGGGCGCGGTCAACGGCCAGGCAAACATCAAGCTCGCACTGGAACACCGGCCCAAGGCAGGCACACCCAAATCGCCATCGACCCTGGCCGACTACCCCATGTCCCTGGAACTGGACTGGCACACGCTGACCATGACCGATACCCAGCGTGGCCCACTACGCTCGCATAGCGGCACGCTGGTTCTGCGTGGTGTTCCCAACCAATACAACTTCAGCCTGAACAGCCAGCTCGATCACGCCACCTGGCATGACATCACCCTGGCCGCCAGCGGCACGGGCGACACCACGTCACTGCGCGCCACGGCCCAGGCCAGCCTGTTTGATGGCAATCTGGATGCCAGCGGTGCCTGGCGCTGGTCGAAGAAACCTGACTGGCAGGTCAAGCTACGGGCAAAAAATATCAATCCCGCGCGTTATGACAACGACTGGCCGGGGCGGCTGACCCTCGCCGCCGACCTGCGCGGCGACCACCAACGCCTGCGGCTCGACAACGCCACCCTCGCCGGCACGCTGCGCGGTCAACCGCTGCAACTGGACACGCGGCTCGCCATCGACGGCCGACGTTATACCCTCGAGCATCTGGCCGCACGCCTGGGCAGCGCCTCCGCCACTGTCTCCGGTCGCGTCACCGATGGCTACACACTCACCTGGGATATCCAGGCACCGGACCTGTCGCTTCTTCTGGCCGACGCGCGCGGCGCCCTCTCCACCCGCGGCAACCTGGCGGGACCACGGCGCACACCACGGGTGAACGCCAGCCTGGAGGGCGCAGGTCTCGTGGTGCGCGGCTACGGCGCCAAACGCCTGGCGCTGCAGCTCGACCTGGACATGCAGGATAAGCAAGATTCCAGCACGCGCCTCGAACTCACCGAATTCGTCACTCCCCGGGGCGACCTCAAGTCGATCACGCTGCAGGCCAAGGGTCGGTTGCGCGAACATTCCATCGATCTGGCACTGGACGCTGGCGGTACCGACATCAAGGCGAGCCTGCACGGGGCATTCTTGAAAAATGTCTGGCAGGGAAGGCTGGCCGACGGCGAGCTGAGTTCCGAGGCGGCGGGCGCCTGGCGTCTGGAGCGCCCCGCGGCCCTGCTCGCCGGGGCGGACGAGGTCCGCATGGCGGAAGGGTGTCTGCGTCAGGAACCGGGGCGGATTTGCGTACAAGGCACGTGGCGCCGGCTTATGGGCTGGGACGGATCGGCCATGGCGCGACACTTCCCACTGTCCCTGATCCAGCCACTGTTTCTGCAAGACATCGGCCTGACCGGCAAGCTGGATGCCGATGTCGTGGCGCGTGTGCCGCATGCCGGCGCAGCGTCGGCCACCGCTGAATTGCGCTTCTCCCCCGGCAGTGTGCGCCACCCGGCGAGTGGCGAGCTGCAGGTGCAAGTGGAATACGACACAGCGAGCGCACACCTACGGGCGGCGCAGGGACGCGCGCAGTCGCACATCAGTCTGCGGCTCAAAAACCAGGGCACGCTGGACGCCAACCTAGCGTTCCCCCTGACCCTGCCCGGCACGTTCCCGCCGGCCGATGTCTCCCTGCAGGGCGACATCAACGCGGCCTTCCATGACCTGACGCCGCTGGCGCTGTTCTTCCCCCAGTTCTACCAGACCCGCGGCACGCTCGACGCGAGCTGGCAGGTGCGCGGCACCCTGGAACGTCCGCGTTTCAGCGGACAACTCACGCTCAACGACGGCACCGCGGATATCCCGCGCTTGGGCATACGCCTGCGGGAGACACGCGTGTCCCTGAGCGGTGACGGCAGCGACGTGCTGAGTGTCAAAGGCCGCATGCTCTCGGGCAAGGGCACGCTGGACCTCGATGGCAGCATCGATATGCGCGCCGATGACGCCTGGTCCGCCGCACTGCACGTCAGCGGCAACCATTTCGAACTGGCCAACACGCCGGAGATTTTTCTCCTGGCCACACCGGACCTGACCCTGGATGTGCGGCCGCGCATCCTGCGCCTGGATGGCAAGATCGACATCCCCGAAGGGCGCATCGCGCCCAAGGATCTGGCGCGCGCCACGCTGGCCTCTTCCGACGTGGTGATCGTCGGCCCCGACACGGCGTCGGGGCCGACGGCGAAGTGGAAGGTCTACAGCCGCGTGCAGCTCAACCTGGGGGAGAATATCCATTTCTCCGGATTTAATTTCAACGGCGACATCACCGGCAACATCATTGCCGCGGACGAACCGGACCGGCCGACCACCGCCTTGGGCGAACTGCGCGTGGTGCAGGGCCAATACACTATTTATCGCCAGGACCTCAACGTCGAACGCGGGCGCCTGATCTTTGCCAGCGGCCCCATCAGCAACCCCGGGCTGGACATGCGCGCCGTGCGCCGCACCGGCGACGTGCTCGCCGGCGTGCAGGCGCGCGGCACACTCAAATCCCCCGAGTTGACATTGTTCTCGGAACCCAGCATGAGCGATACCGACGCCCTCTCCTATCTGATGCTAGGACGGCCGGCGGATCAGGCCGGGCGCGCGGACGGCGAGCTACTGTATCAGGCCGCCACGTCCTTGGGTGCCGCCGGCGGCGAGCTGCTGGCGAAGAAAATCGGCAATGTGTTCGGTATCAAGGAGGTGAGCATACAGACGGGCACTGCCCCGCAGGACACGGCGCTGGTCATCGGCACGTACCTGTCGCCGCGCCTCTACATCAACTACGGCATCGGTCTGCTGGAACCGGTGAATACCTTCCGCATGCGCTATAAGCTGAACAAGAACTGGCAGTTTCAGAGCGAGACCGGCGTGCACAGTGGGGCCGACATCCTTTACACCATCGAGCGCTGAAACGGTCGCGTCCTACTCCTGACGGGAGAAAGAATCGCGAGTTCGACGAAACAAAATTTCCTTAGCATCTCTAGAAAGAATAATAAACCGCCAAGACGCCAAGAAAATCAGAACCAAGCTGACACGTCGTGCTGCCGGCTGCGGCGGCAAGCCGCCGCTAATAACGCGGGAGCGAGCTCCCGCACTCCACGGTGTCCAGACGACTGATTATCCGCATGGATATCCATAGTTTGTTTATGCCCCGGAGTGCGGCGGCTTGCCGCCGCTTTATTAGCGGCGGAATAGTCGGGGTTGTGGAGGTCCTGTGCGCGGGTTACTCGGATCCGACCGCTTTCATTCACGG
>JANNJF010000082.1:0-15857 GCA_031405715.1 Gammaproteobacteria bacterium
CCCCTCCCCCTTGCCCAGCAGCGAGGTCGCCCATTCGCCGGACCCGTCCAGCGCGAGCAGCGCGGCACTTTCGTACGGCGAAACGAAAAAACTCCCGGCGGCGTGGGTCAGGTGATGGGGTACGAAATACACCTTGGGACCGCGGCTGCGGTCAGGCCAGATGCCTTTGTACCAATCCCAAAACTCCTTCTGTTTGTAGCGTGCACGAATGAGTTCGTGGCTGATGAATGGCTTGGCGTTGGTCAGGTTCTTCAGTCCATACCAGAGTTTGGCCGGCCAATGCAGGGTCGGCTTTATCGATACCGCGATGCTATCGATATCGCCGTAGCCGAGCTTGGCGACCTCCAGCGTTTTTTTGATGGAAAGATAGGGGAATGCATAGGTATGTTTTACACGACTGAGACGCTCTTCCTCTATGGCCACAATGAGTTTGCCGTCGCTCACCACGCAGGCCGTTGAGTCGTGATAAAAGTAATTTAGTCCGAGTATGTTCATATCAATCCAGTTGTTGTGTGCACTTATAGATTATTCATCGTCAGTGGCGTAACCGTTCCAATCTCTGTCACGCAATTACCCACCGCTAGTCCCACCGGTCGCTGCGCCGCCATTTTATGATGGGTTGCGACTACGTACGCGTTGCATCAGGTGCTTTATATGTCGCCCCTGGTCCTTGATTTTTTCCAGCAGAAAAACGCTAACGCCGGGAAACGTGGCGTTATAAATGCGGCTATCGTAAACATCCTGCTGTTCCGGCGCCCAACTGTCGTTCCAATTAGCGCCAGTAATAAAACTCAACTTCTTGATATTCGTATCCATGCAACAGCGCTGCAACAACTCATTCAACAGAACATTGCCCGGCCCCATGGCACGGAACTCCTCGCTGTAGCCGATTTTGAGTAAATACAACGTGTCCCCAGCCATCAGGCAAAACTGGCTTGCGATACACACGCCGTCAACCAGAATCAGATTGATGGCGCAGGCATTACGCGTGGAAAACTCGCGCATCAATGTGCGGTAAAAACTCACCTTGCCGGGATTCAGCAGGATGGCGCTGCCGCTGCCCGCATCACCTTTCCAGCTCGACGCTTCTGCGCGCAGGAAGTGCTCGAACGCCTGATCCAGATCTTCCGCCGCCGATACAAACCGGTACTCGACTGCGCCGAGCTCGTTAAGTTTTTTCGCCTGACGGCGAACATTCCGGCGAAAACTGCCGGAGACTCTGCTCATAACAGTTTCGTAATCGGCATCGCACCGGATGTACTTGCTGTAGTGGTGCAATACGGACAACGACAGCGGCAGGCGCGACAACTTCAACGCATGCAGTGCGCACGAGTCATCCAGCGTATCCTGCAACCTGAGCATATCCCAGGCCAACTCTTTACTGGCGTTGAGCGTCTCCAGCAATGACTGCAGCAGCCGGTTGTCCGTCTCGGTTTTGACAAAAACGAAATCGCATATACCCATGTCGTTCTGCCAAAAAATCTCCCAGGTGCGTAATGTCAGCCCGAAAGACCGCAGCGTCGTGCGGCGCAGCGGAAATATCGCCAGCGGCCGGGAGGACTCGCACAACAGGATAAACACCACCTCCCCAGGATTCGTCTCGGTGTTTTCCAGGTGGCTCTTATACCACGCAAGGAAATGAATAAATCGGGGATCCGGCAACTCCGCAACCAACGCGCGCCACTCCACCTCCAGCGCATCCAGGCCGGCGCTACCACGAAATAGACGGACTTGGCGGTTATTATTCTTCAGGACGAAATCTGAGCTCATCACCACAGCGGAAATGCCGATCCCCAGCCACACAAGGTGCTAACAATAACGCGCCGGACGGATCGGTGCAAGACGCTACCGACCCTTGCGTTATCGCCCCTAACATGTGTCATTTTCCAGGACCTGGAACTTTACCGGCACAGGACTGGACAATAAGCGTTTCCATCGCCTTTATGTGGCGTACGCCGACGCCCGCGTGCGTAGGCAGGGTCAGAATGGAGCGCGCAAAGCGCTCGGCACCGGGATATTCGCCGGGATCGATAACCTGCCCCAGACCCGCGATTTCCGGCAAAGGTGCCGGGTACATGCGCGAAGCACCCAGGCCCGCTTTTGTCATGCGCCGATAGAGCGCATCACGCAGCTGACTGTCGGCGATGAGCAAGGGATAGCGCAGGAGACGCGGTCGGCTGCCGCTACTCAATCCGCGGGCCAGGTCCATCACGCACGCCATGCCAGGCCCCTCGAGCATGGACCTTATCCGGTCTTGTGTCACAGACGGGCGCGCCCGATAGGCGTCGATATTCGCCGGCAATAGGGACCTGACCAGCGCGCCCGCAGAATGAATCGCCAGCAAGGGCTTGAATCGGGTCGCGCCGATGTGCAGAAATGGCAGCGCGTCGATCAACCCGTAAACTCGCGGAGTCAGCAATGCGTTGTAGAGCAGTATTTTCAGTACGCCGGACAACCGGCCCGCCATGGAAATGGCCCTAGCCCGGTCCAAAGGCGGCAGGCCGTCCGCCAACAGTGCATCGCGGTATATAACGGCGCCCCCTTGCAGCAGGCTGACCGGTTTGCCACGACCAAAACTTTGAATGATAAAATCCCCCCGCGGCCCTTCCCCGTTCACGGGATCAAACAGGCACTGCGCACTGTCATCAATCAATAATATATCGGCCTTATCGGCGATGGTCCGCAGACTTGCCAGTCGTTCCTGTATCCCCAGGAAGTTGACGGCGATGATGGCGACACTGCGCCCGGTGATCTTCGCTTCCAGCTCCGGCAGGTCTAGCCACGGCGTGTCGGCGCTCAGATCTACCAATACAGGCAGTGCCCCGGCGTACAGCACCGCGCTGACTAGATCGGGGCAGGCGTAGGCCGGTAGCAGCACTTCGGGCCGGGACTGGGGGCGGCGGGCTACGGCCGCCGCCAGCACCGCCGCCAGCGCCGCGGTACCGGACTGATATAGCCGCACGCGGTAGGGACTGAACAATCCTTCAATGTCGCCTTCGGTGTCACGCCAGGGGCGCAGACAGATCCTATCTCCCGCCGGCGGCAGCATGGATAGCATCTAACGCCTCGACGGTTCCCACGTGGTCATGCGTTTCCCGAGCATGAAGGCCACCGTCGCATGCAATATCGCGAGATTCACTTGAACGAAAAAGAACGGCAGTTTAATCACCGACACGCTGCGTAGTGGCTTGAATAGAAACCCGGCAACCACCGAACCATAGAAGAGCAATTGCGCACCGAGGAAAATACGATATAGCCAGTGCGTTTCGAACAGTGCAATATTGCTCAGCAGCGCCACAATAAGAAACCACGGCACGAGCCAGCGCATGATCTTATGACCCCACACCTGCCAGGAAAAGAAACCGAATTGAAACGGATTGAGCACCTGCGGCTTGACGAAGATTGCGGAGATACCACGGATCACCGTTCGTAACTTGCGCTGATACTCACGGTGCTCATCCTTGATGTCGGTATAGAAGCCGTGCACATCCGGTGCGGTAATAGCGACATAGCCGTTGCGCACGCTGTTGAGCGCGGTATTAAAATCGCTCGGCACGCTGATATCCCAGTCCTGACAGACTTTGCGGCGCGCTGCAAAGAACGACCCGCTAAGTCCCACCAGACTGTTGCAGCGCGACTCCAGCCGCCGTAGCCACATTTCGTATTTTACATAGGCGCCCTCGCCGATGACCCGGCCGTTCTCGTTGACAAACCGGTCTTCACTGGATACCGCGCCCACTTTCGGATCGGCGAATTTTTCCGCGATCAAACGCACGCCATCGGGCGGTATGCGGGTCGCCACATCGGAGAATACCAGGATATCGCCACGGGCCGCCTGTATTGCGTGCCACTGCGCATACTCCTTGCCCTTTCTCTCATTGGCGCGAACCAATTGCACGCCGTTCGCGGCATACCCTTTTACCATCTCATCCGTGCCATCGGAGGACGCGTCGGATGCGACGATCACCTCGAGCCTGTCCGCCGGGTAATCGATCTGCAGCGTATTCTGCAATTTTTCCGCGATACGTTTTTCCTCGTTGTGCGCAGTGACGATAAGCGTTACTGACGGTAACTCCGCGGAGGACGGGCGGAACTCCACACGCCGCTGAGGCATCAGCAACAGTATAATTGGGTAGAGAAAATAGCTGTAAACACTCCCCACCACCGCTAACCAGAAAATATACTCCATACGATCTCCGGATACCTCGATCTATCGGTAATCTTCGCTGACAATAATATAGGCCAAGGCGTTATTCATAGAAAATCTTTCAATCATGCCAGCACTTGTCGATATAAATTTTCGACGCTTGCCGCATACGCTTTTGCGTCATACGTTGTCAGTACACATTGTTGTCCGCGCATGCCTATGGTCTTTCTCAGCGCGTCATCCCGCAGCAAAGTGGTTATTGCCGATGCCAGCTCAGTCGTATTCGCCGGATGAACCAGAAATCCATCGTATTTATCGTGAATGATCTCCTGGGGCGCGCCCAGGGTGGAAGCCACCACCGGAACGCCATAGGCCATCGCCTCGGTGATTACCAACCCAAACGGTTCCGGTTCGATGGAGGTGTGCACAACCACATCCATTGCCACATACAACTCCGCGACATTCGATGCATAGCCGGTAAAAATGACCCTGTCCTGGATACCGTTCTGTACCGCGAACTGTTGCAACGCCAGAAGATATTCGTCACTCCCGTCCGAGATGTCACCCACGATCAATGCCTTTGTGCCTTCGGTCTGTGCAAGAACAAGCGCCGCCGCACGCAGAAACTCCAGCTGGCCTTTCCATTGCACAACACGTCCGAAAACACCAAATATCCTATCGTCCTCGCCGATACCGTACTTCTCACGCACGCGTGCGCGCGCATCGGCTGAAACGACTTCCGGAAGCACCGGGTTTGGCAGCACGATCATTTTTTCATCCGGTATGCCGGCCTTCAGCATCTCAGACCTGACAAATTCTGAAATTACGATAACCTTGGGCACCACTTTCAGAAAAAGCCGTTCCAGATAACTTACCCTGCCGATACCATGCACATGGATAATTCGCTTGCGCGCGAGAAGAAACGATACTAGATTCGCCTCAAAATTGTCCGTCCCGTTATTAATGTGGACGAGATCCACCCTCTCCCTGAGAATAATCATCGCGAGCTTGATTACGTACAAACTGTTGACGATCCTGCGTATCATCGACAACAGATACAGCCCGGCCTTTCTTAGAAGTTTGACGCGTATCTTCAACAATATGCTAGTCACCTTCTGCCAGTGTACATAATTGAAGTTGTGTTTCGCGAGATAGACCTTTGCGCTCCCTCTTATGTGGCTCTGCATGATTGCCTCATCCATTTCGCCCACAACAACAGCACGAAACTGCGCTTGGTCCAGACAACGTACCAGATTAGCAATGACGACCAATGACCCGCCAAACGCAGCCCCTTGGTCGATGATGAGTACCGTGGCCTTATCTTGCATGCACAGATACCCTGCAACAATACAGATTAAAAAGAATATTTCGCGTCATTACGTATGCACTTCCATTGCAGGTGAATTCCTGGCCATGGCTTTGGTCAGTATGCGTTCCGCCACTGCCAGTATTTTGGCGTAACCGGCCTTGCGCAGTGAAAATTCCTTCTGGTATGGGATTGACCGCTTGATCATACGTATCCCGGCGAGACAAAGACATATTTCATAATCCTGGGCCGTAAAATGAAACACCCCCTTTCCATATTGAGGCAAGGTAATATCGAGCACGCCGCTACGCTCGATCGTCCGGCTCATTTCCTCCAGCGCTCTCGCTACATCGCCGTCAAAATCACGACTGCTCTTTTGCAGAACCAGGTTACAGAAATCAACGCCAGGCAGTTCGTTCAGAACATGCGTATCCCAATCGATCACCCCTTGAATATTTCCACTGGAGGGATCACACAGGATATTGCCATAGCCGAAGTCTCCATGCCCCCAGACGGTAGATACCTGTCGACCTGTGAAATATTGGCGCAGTTGCAATTCAATGTTATTTACAATTCCACCAATCCCTTCAAGCCCAACCATAGCAGATTTTATGCAACTCAGGTCATGTCCGACCAGATCATCGAATAAGACAGAATCGACGGTCATTTCTCTCGCTGTCGCCAGGTTAAATGCATTGATAAAGTCATAAGATTGCCTGTATGCACGTTTTTCGATGCGCCTATCCCCGCCAACCTTCCACACAAGCACACCTGGAATGCGGTTTTCCACATAAACAGGGCAATCGCGATACTCGAAGGTGGCGATAGTCTTCGGGACGAGGCCTTTTGTGCGCGCATCAAGGGTGCCCAGCGAGTGTATCCTGTCGGTAAAGGACGTATTTTTGGATATAACCGAATTCACCACGTGTGAAGCGGCCACTCGGGCGACAAACCGGTGGCGCTTTGCCCTGTCGGATAGCATGAGTATTAATGCCCCTCTGTCGCGCAAGTCGAAACGCTCGAGATACAGCGGACCATATGTCAGCCCATGGGACGCAATTTGTCTGCCGACCTGTTCAGAGAATTCGTTGAGTCCGCCGCCAGCGTCTTCCCTGGCTATATAAAGAAAATCGCCATGCACATATCTATATAGGCGCAGCCGGTGGACTATCTTGTGCAGCAAGCTGACATAAGTGGGCAACTCGATATCGCCGTGTGTCGTCGCGACATACTCGTCCGCCGTGCGCAGCGAGGGCAATACCATAAACTCTGCGATCCCGGTAAGACCCACGGCGGCAAGCGCATTTTTGTAACCGGCCAGGGTCAAGCCATGCATCGTGCCAACAGCCCTGCGCCGCAGTTTGGCCAGGAGACGATCGATGGATAGCCGATTGGTGGCGACCACTACCAGCGTGCCATTATGCGCGAGACGCGACCGCGCTGTAATGATCAATTCCTCGACCCGCCTTTCGGTCCAGTCACTACAGGCATCGAGACCGATGAGGTCATAGCGGTTGTCTGCCGCCAGCATGGTTACATCGCTGGAACTGGCGGCAAAATGAACGGCGGCGAAGTGCCGGCGGAGATCCTGTGATATGGACTGGAAATAGGGTCCAAGGAGAAGAATCCGGGACGCTTTACTCAGTCCGAACACGAACTCGTACTTGAGCGCGATACTCGAGAAAGTGTCGACCTTGTGTTCAACCGACTCGTCTTCCGTGGAAATGGGTGTAGGTGCGGCCATATCGCTATAAATTACCGATTAAGCGGTGCTAAAGGGCCAACGACAATCTCCGGGCATGACATATCGTGGCACTTACCATGGTTGATCTACACGGACGATCTATGTGTCGGATTATGCTGCCGGGTGTCACGCGACACGCTGACTATCCAACAATATGTCTTTTCCACCAATAAATATTCCTGTGCCCATAACATTAATGTAATTTTTTTCCATACACCAGATAACTCTCCGACAGATAATCATACGATGCACGCATTACGCGCCGATAACGCAACGTCGCCACCAGATCACTGACCAAAACACCAAGTCTGTTATTGAAGGGGGGATAGTACGAACCCTGAGCCACGGGGAATACGGATACCGGCTGGAATCCGGCATCGTGGAACAGACCGGTTAGCGTCCCCCAGCCGATCCAGTCTGTTTGGATTCCCGCCTTCTCCCGGTTGCCGTCACGTTTCTTGTCATGCCAGGCGGGGTTTTTGGTGATAATCACCAATGCCCCGCCTGGACGCAGTAGCTCATGGCTTTGTCTGACCATTTTTTGCTTGTCACTCATATACTCGATGGCACGCGCGGAAAAGATTACATCGAATTTATCGCTAAGCGTGTTTGCATCCGCGATGTAGTCGCCCTGAACAAACGCTTTTAAGTTGGCGTTGTTGCGATACTTGTTCTTTGCGACTTTTAGCATTTCCTCGGAGATATCAAACAACGTCACCTTCTTGGCATGCTGTAGCATGATGTCGGTCCACACGCCCGGACCGCACCCGACTTCCAGGAGGTCATCGACATAGCCGACGTGCTTGTCGAAAATCGTTTCGATGGCGCGCTTGGTGTGACGATAATGGCTGCGTTTCACCGGGTGGTCGCCCCAGCGATGAAAAAGATATTGTTCGCCTAGCTCGCCGATCAGATCTTCATAGTGCTGTTTGGTTGCTGTTGTTAGTTCTTGATTCGCCATAAAAGATATCCCCGCAACGAGTGGTGGTGCGCCTATGGAAACATAGGATTACGGTCTAGGCCAAGATTTGTTTGAAGCTTCTCGGGTTCTTCAATACCCTGATTACCACATTCTTTTCGCCCGCGGACAGGATAGGCAGTTTCATAAATATGACAAAAAACAGCAAGAACAATATAGAGCGCACTATAACCGAAGGCAAAAACTGATCCGGCGCAAACCAGGAAACTGCATAGATACACGTCGCTAGCCCGCTCAACATGGCCACCTTACCCCATGGCAGCTGCATATCGTATTCCAGCTTGGATTTTCGGTGGACCCAAATAAGCCGGGCAGTAAAGCCGATAACCGTTGCCCAGGCGGCGCCAAAAACTCCAAACAAGGGTATCAGGCTGGCATAGGCGACAGTAATCACAACAACGGCAATCGCTGAGCCATAAGTGATCTGAATGGTATTCCGACCGAGCAATAACCCGAAGTAAGAATAGTTAGTCCACGCCTGAATGACATAGGCTGCCAGGATAATGGGCACGATAGCGTGCGCTGGATGAAATGCGGGATCGGACATTATCTTCAGCAAGTCTTTTACGAAAAGTGAAATACCCAACGCGGCGGATAGCATCAAAACACTCATGAAAACGAATGTCCTCTGGAACACAACCTGAGCATCCGGCCTTTTGTGCACCTCATAACGCTGTGTTGCCCAGATCTTTTCGAACGGGTCCCACATGAGAACAATCAATATAAATCCGAATTTGTAACCCAGGGCATAGATACCCACGTCGGCCAGATCACCATACAAACGCAGAAAATACCGATCGCCGAATGTAAGGTAGAAAGAACCCACTGAAGCCAGCATCAACGGAGCACTGAAACGCACAAGGTTAGTGGACATCTGATACGAAATGCGCACGCCAACAGACGATACGGTATAGGCCATTAACAAGGCAGCCATGATTCCGCCCGATATCAGGGCGCTGTAGATCACCCCTTCGACGTGCATCCCTTTTATAACGACGAAATAGATGTTCAAGCCTAGCTGCAGTGCCAACTTAAACAGGCTGAAGCCTATAAACAGCCATGGGCGCTGCTGTGCCCGAATGTAGATCAGCGGCACCTCAATGAAAGCCTGCAGCAACAGCGTCAGGGAAAACAGTTTGACAAATTCTGCGAGGGTGTCATCGCCAAATATAAGATGCGCTAGGGGCCGTGCGAAAAGCATGACCATGATCGCACCTACGCCGTTCAGCAGAACTGAAAGGAACAGGGATGTCGAGATAACGGTCTTCTGTTCTTTATCTACCGTGGTGGTGGAATAAAAACGAAATATTGCTTCACCAAGTCTCATACCCAGGATGATGCTGACGAAATCGATAAGCATGGACAATAGTTCGATGACACCATAATCGGATGGAGTCAAATACCTTGTATAGATTGGCAACATTATGAAGCTGACTGCGTTCCGCAGTATGTTGCCTAACGCATAAATACCTGCGTGACTGACTGTCTTCTTTACTCCAGTGCCCATCGTCTCTTTACACCTCTAGACAACTCGTATAAGTATGGTAGGCAGACTCATTGTCTGCGCCCGGATGAATAATCTATGCCGCCTCGACTGCTGCTGTTTTTTGCACAAAATTCTTTTTTGCGATGTTATTTAACGCAACAGTAAAAGACAGATTGATCCAGAAATACGGGTAATACAGCACTGATACAAATGAGCCGCTTACCAGGAAGCCCACCAAGGCAGCGTCAAAGCCATGTGCCATGTAGAAAATAAATTTGTTGTCACACGCCAGAGCCAATTGGCGTGTTCTGCGGTTGTTTATGAACGTATACAGTATCATTAGCAAGAAAATACCCAGCCCCGTATAGCCGAGTTCGGCGCCTGCGTCGATAAAAACATTGTGCGGCAAGCCAGTGTGATTTTGCGGATAGGCCACCTCATAATAAGACAACCAGTTGCTATATCCTATTCCGAGAAATGGATGCTTTTCCATCATCTCCATACCTGCCTGCCATCTTTCAAGTCTGGACCTTGAGGTTGAATCTTCGCCAGAGGACTGCAGCCGTTGATACGACTCGGGCGGGATATAACTGAATACAGCCGCAGAAATAAGTGCGATCACCAAGAGCGCTTTTACGCGTGCCTTACTCTGTCCAACCATCCATAGCAATGCCGCTGCTGCACCCACGAGCGCACCACGCGAGGATGTTGCGATCACCGAGGCCAGCGCTGTGAACGGAAACAGTAAAAACAAGAAGAGCTTTAATTTACTCCAATGCTCTTTGAGGCCTAGAATGAAATAGATAGATAATGGTAGAAAGATACATAACTCAATCCCGAATTCACCAGAATTATGAAACCAGCCCGGAGCACCCGTTACACCCCAATTTCTAAATCCAAACCCAATTGACGCCCACGAGATGAAGCCGTGCTGCGACATCTTAAAGTTGTACAGCAAGTATGATAGCAGGAAAATTAGAAATCTTTTCTCAGTATTCACAATGCGGGTAATAAGATAATAGATAATTACCCAGTTGAGGTATCGATTCAGGTTTGCGAAAGATTCCTCTGGTGAATATCCAAAAAAAGAGGACAAGACTATTACGATAAAAAATAGTACTACCAGTTTGTTTTCAGCGTTTGGTACTTTTTGTCGGTTGCCTTCTGCTACATACGCAATAAACGTTAAAATAACGGTGACAAATGCGTACGGAATAATATCGATCTCAGGATATAACGACTGGGGCCTAACATACTCAAGCAACAGATAAACACATATCAGCCAAAACGAAACTCGCTCTTGTTTCAATTCTGAGTAAATGGCGCCAATTTTTACTGCGTAAAAATCTTTCATCGCGTTTCCAACACCAATTGGCGCACTTGCAGACATTTCTGGGTTACTCAAAACTCGACGAAATGACAAAAACGGTGGCTCAGCAGCTAAGCTCAACCGCTCAGCGATTCGGCATGACAAAATATGCCTTTACTATACACAGCTTGCGACGATATCATGAAGATAACGCAGCGTGCATATGCCTTGATAATTTAATGCCGCCTCCGGCCACTGTGTTTAAATCACCATAAAACAGCTGCTGCGAATATGTAATTACACCTAGTCTATCGCTATCGGCAATGCCCAAGCTGCCGGATCCGATATACTACCTACTCTTGCATGCAAGAGATAACACACAACTGCATACTATACAATATCTTACATTTGAAACATAATGTAATACAATCTGGCGCACGCTCGTCCAAATGGGACGAAATTCTTACCGAACAAGAGTCCATGCGCACACCCTAAGCAGGACAGCAATAGATGCAACGACCCGTTATAAGCACTGCGCACGTGGCTGTGCGCCTCTGCTCTTAAGCTTCCACGATATTACGGACACAACCTGTCGCGTTGCAGATATCGGCATGTGATCTGCTGCAACGGGCTGTGCCTTTAGTGAAGAATTATTTAGTGGCCTTTCTATACCATGAACTCAAACACAATTGACGGAATCGGAAAAACCATCACCGTCGCCCATATTGCTTCGGGAGACCTTTGGGCTGGCGCCGAGGTCCAGCTATATCATTTAGCCAGAGCGTTGGACAAAATTCCTAATATAAAAATACGTATTATTCTTTTTAACCATGGTGAGCTTGAGCGCAGACTACGTGATTCCGGTATCAGCGTGGACGTGCTTGACGAAACCCGGCTAAACACACCTCTGTTAGCAACGAAGCTGATCGCGCTGTTATGGCGGTCACGGCCGGATATAGTCCATACACACCGGCAGAAGGAAAACATACTTGGCAGCGTAGCGTCTGTTCTTTGCCGAACGAAAAGTGTCCGTACAGTCCATGGCGCCCCTGAGTGGTCTTTCCGGCCATGGATGATTCATAAGCGAATATACAGCTTTCTCGATCATCTGTGCGGACGATACCTTCAACAAAAAATAGTAGCCGTATCCGAACAACTGGCGCGGTCGCTCACTCAAATATTTCCGGCGAAAACAATTTGCGCTATCGAGAACGGAATAGATCTGCAGGAAATCATAGCTCAATCGACAGAAACCATCGTCTTGCCAGGCCCAGAGCACAGGATAAACATTGCGCTTGTCGGTCGGTTAGTTCCAGTGAAACGGCACGATCTCTTCCTGAAAGTGGCACGCTTAGCAACAAGCATAGGCAGTCCATCTGCCAATTTCTATATTTTTGGTAACGGGCCACTTGAATCTGAAATCCGCTCGAAAATTGAAGAATATGACCTCACGTCATGCATGTTTATGATGGGATTCAAAGCCAATATGCCTGCATACATGGCCCACATGGATCTGTTGTTGATAACCTCAGATCACGAAGGCCTGCCTATGAATCTACTAGAAGCACTTTGCCTGCGCGTACCAGTAATTGCTCATGCCACCGGCGGCATTCCCGCGGTGCTAAATGATGGGGAATATGGCACGCTGCTGGACACACAAGACCCGGAAGGGTTTGTCAAAACCATACAGATTTACACTCAAGATGCGTCCCGCTTCAAAAAAATGGCCGACGGTGGATACCAATACCTGGTGACTCGTTACTCCATCGAACATATCGCGTCGCTATACCAGCAACTTTACCTGCGGGTTGTTTCCAACGCGCCATAAAGCGCACACTATCGCAACTCACAGAACGAGGTCCTTGGCCTGTTGCGATGAAGCCGCAACCTTAGAAATTACCCAACGGAATTTTCCGGATTTAGTGCGCGGGATGCTGTCGACAAAGTCCAGGCTTACGACCATGTCTTTTCCTACACGTTCCTGGAATTTTTCCAGCAAAGTTTTAGTATCTTTTTCTGAATAGCCATCGCGCTTAACGATTTTGATTGTTATGTGCGTTAGGTCTTCTTGGATAATCTGAGATTCTTCGATATTGTACATTGGCTTAAATGGGTGCGTCAGGATAGAAGGCGAAATCATTGTCCCATCTGGTCTGGTTACAATGTCTTCCGCTTTTGTCGTTACCTCGGCAAGTAGCGGCATCTGTCGACCACATTTGCAAACAGACGCCTGAATATTAGACATATCTGACGTCTTGTATCGAATCAATGGCATACCAAAATTCTGTAGACTGGTGCTTACTACCATCCCATTCTCTCCATCCGCAACACCAGCTCCGTTGTCGTCAACAATTTCCGTCAAGCCATATTCAAAATTCAGATGTCGCCCGGAATGCGCCTGGCACTCCGTTGCAAAAACCACTCTTTCCGCCATGCCGTAATAGTCAAATATCTTGCAACTGAACGCGCGCTCGATCGTCTCACGTTGAAAAGAGTACAAGGTTTCAGATGAGGTGAAAACGGCTCGCACAGGCAACACCTTTCCTTTAGATTCGAGATAGCGCGCAAGAATGTATACCGTTGACGGATAACCTTCGATTGCTGCAGGTTGAAACGTGGAAAGTTTATCGATATAGTGTTCCAAGTTTCTCGCATTCATATGGAACGCTGACATCCACAACTGATTGTGAACGTAGTTCATCCTCCAGAACGGAGGGGTACTTCGTTTTGCCGGGACCACCATTCGCCCTAGAAGTAACGCAATACGATCACGATAATTGACCCCTGCCCAACTCTTTTGTCTCCAATCGATGGCATTCGTATATATGCACACATTGCGGTCCCAGTAGACATCCAGAGGGCTGCCGGTTGTTCCGGAGGTATGGCCGTGAATCAGCTGACTTTTCTTGTGCCGTGTGCTGATCAATTTGTCGATGTTTTTTCTAATGTCATCTTTGGTGAGCATTGGAATTAAATGCAGGTCACGTTTTGTTCGAATATCATCCGGCTTGATCTTTATTTTGTCGAACAGCTCGCGATAATACGGCACGCTGCCATAGGCCTGCGTTACTATCTCCCGCATGCGTCTCTGCTGATACTCATCGATTTGGTCAGCCGAAAAGTACTGGGTCTTCTCCAACTCACTTGCGACATTGCGGAAGACCTTGCCGTAGCGTTCTTTGTGCACGCCCCCCGCATACATATTGAGCATCATGGTCTGAATCAACGCAGGGGATGCGTCATATAATATTTGCAAAAAATTAGTTGACATGAAGCCTCTAACAACAGTTCAGAAGGTTCGTATTGACCATGGACGCCGTCAGACGCGGCGAGTGTGTTTCTTTGCTGTTCGTCGAATCAGAACGCTGACAAAGGAAATAGCTCGTGCCCAATAATACACATAATATATGACACTGTTAGCCAGCACTACGCGAACGGCTTGATTCCGGTGCTGATAATATGCAGACAGTACACACAGGGATAGGATGCCGAGAAATGCCGCCGCCCATATCAAGGGCTGTGTAGTAAAAATTACCAGACTGCTGACAAAAACCACATGTAGCAAGAAAAACACAACAGACAATATGGCAACCTTAGAACGCAGGAAAGAATCAAATGACATCCAGTCACCGCGGCCATGCCAGACCTCACGCATAAAGAATTGCCGTAGACTGCCAGGCACTCCGTAATGCAATGCACGCAGATCCGGGCGCGCCGTGAGCATAGCCCCGCTTTTCCTGGCGCGAACACAAAACTCGTAGTCTTCGCCCGTCTCCATTGCTGGCGAAAAACCGCCTATTTTGTCGAAGAGCAGCCGCGTCGTAATAATATGCCCACCACCTAGATGCGTTGGCCGTAAATTGGTTTTATCGGTTTCAAACCAATATCGACTCACCCAGCTAGCAGAGGTGGGTATTTCGCGCTTCGATCCGGTGATCATGAAAGGCTCTCGCTGAATCTCTGAATAGGTGTCAGGAAAATGGCGGATCCAATCAGGTGTTAGGGATGTGTCTGCATCCAGAAAGACCAATATTGGCGCCTGCGCGCGGCTCACGCCAAAATTTCTGAGATCAGAGATTGTCTTCGCCTCTGTCCGTTCGTATACCAGAGCTCCCAAAGCCCTGGCCAGTTCAACTGTGCGATCCGTTGATCCATGGTCAACAATAATTATTTCATACGAATAACGATCAACAACATGGTTCTGGATACTTTGGATAGTTCTTGGAAGAAACTTTTCTTCGTTAAAAGCAGGTATCACAAATGAGATATTTGTCATCTTTTCTACCTTAGAAAACGGATAATGGTCGTATCAGTACCAACCGACTTCCACCACCGCGCTATCGGTTAAAAGGTGTCAGTCATTCTGACACCCAAGTCATCCAACATAAGATTACCGTACAAACCATGCACTGCCAATCCAGGGTATTAGTAGTCCCGCCCAGGCGCCGGCTCTAGTTCGGCGATCGAATATTCGAGGTGGGATACCTTGACCGACAAAGCCGCCCCGTGGGGTTCCGTCCCGTCAACCGCAGTGTATTGTTGAGCCCAGCGGATGTTTTTATTGTCGGGGGCCGCATAGTCCTCTCCCTTTGCTTCATAGGTATCTACACATCTTGTCTTTGATCGTCCCGCCCTCCTCTCCCACGTCCGTGCACTGGAATATGATGGTGACCATGCACCCCGCGTCACCGCCAGTGGCCAGCATGATGTGGCCGATAAAATTATTGCGCTGGCCAAACAACATGGCGTACCGTTACAACAAGACAAGGAACTGGTGGAAATTCTGGCGTCTGTACCGACTGGTGAGGAAATTCCTGAAGAACTTTATCGCGCCGTGGCCGAGGTGATTGCGTTTGCCTATGTGTTAACCGGCAAGTTTCCGAAGC
>JANNJF010000083.1:0-1798 GCA_031405715.1 Gammaproteobacteria bacterium
ACCACCACACCCAAGGCCACGGCCGCCGCGATACCGATCAGCAGGCCGAGTTGCTGCACCACGGGATGGCGATCCATGCCCAGCATGATGCCGGGACCGGAAGGGGAGTTTGCGAGTTCATTTGCCATGATAGTTCTTCAAATATTTATCGGTTGTGTATCCACCGCCGGGCAGTTCCAGGACCTGCCCGTGCCGGACCTCGCTTACACCTGCATCGACATGATGTCCTGATAGGCGGACACCAGTTTGTTGCGCACCTGGGTCATTGCCTGAAAGGCGATGCCGGCCTTCTGCATGGCGATCATGACCTGTGCCAGATCCACCTGCGAGTCACCCGCCTCGAACGCCTGCTGCAGACCGCCCGCCTGTTGTTGTGTCTCGTTCACCTTGTCCACCGACCCCTTCAACATCGCGGCGAAATCCGCACCCCCGGCGGCACCCGCCGCCTCGGCCGGCTGGCCCTGGGCGAGCGCGGTCATCGAGCGCATTTGCGTCAATAGCTGGTTGACATTAATGTCGTTCATTTCTTCTCTCCTGCTTGCACCACTGCATAATTTTTACCTGCACCCAATACATCACCCCGGAATCTCAATACCCTGCTCGCGCAGACGCGCCAGTTTGTAGCGTAAGGTGCGCGGGCTGATGCCCAGTCGTTCCGCCGCCGCCTTGCGACTGCCCATACCGACCTTCAACGCATCCATAATCAGATTGCGCTCGTGGGTCCTGAGATCGTCACCCAGACCATCACTCCCGTCTGTGCCCGTCGCCGCCGCTTTGACGGCGGGCGCAACCAGCGGCCGCTGCACACTGGACGACACCAGCTCCAGGTGCAGGTCGGCCACGTCGATGGCGTCGCCGCGGTGCATAATCAGTGCACGCTGCATGAGGTTGTCCAGTTCGCGCACATTGCCCGGCCAGAAATGCGCCAGCAGCTGGCGCTGCGCCTGCTCCGACAACACCGGGATGTTGATGCCCTGTATGCCCGCGTGCACTGCCAGCAGGCGCTGCGCCATGGGTACGATGTCCTCGGTGCGGTCGCGCAACGGCGGCAGCTGCAAGGGAAAAACATTCAGTCGGTAATAAAGATCCTCGCGGAAACGTCCGTCGAATTGCGAAGTGGTTGGTGTGCTCATTGCAATCTCCGGGTTCAGTCGTGTAGCGCTATGGTACGGTCATCGAGGCGTCCATTTCATCCAAGAGCTTCGAAAATTCTGCTTGGCGAACAGTCGCTTATCCCCTATACTTCGTTTGTGCGATGCAGCAACCCCGGCTTTCGGGTGCATCGCAAAGTTCATCGTCTCTGACCTCCCTCGGAAGAACGCTCTACCTCTTCCTGCTGCGTTCCTGCTGTCAAGTCCCCTGGGCTTTTCCTAAGGTTTGCGATTCGGTTGGTGCCGGTGTTTTGGCATGCACAACCGATCCACGTCCCAGCGGGACAGGAGTAGTCATGAACGCAGTAACCGCAGTTATCGCCCCCCTCGCCTTCGACACGCTCGCCCTCGCGGCGCCGATCCTCGACGCCATCAAGGCCGCGGGTTACACCGAGCCCACTCCGGTGCAAGCGCGCGCCGTTCCGGAAGCACTCAAAGGACGCGACCTCTTGGTGTCCGCGCAAACCGGCAGCGGCAAGACCGCCGCCTTCATGCTGCCCGCGCTGCAACTGCTCACACAGCAACACCCGCAAAACGGCCGCGGCCCGCGCATCCTGGTGCTCACGCCGACTCGCGAGCTCGCGGAGCAGGTGACCCGCGCGGCCGAGACCTACGGGCGCGACCTGCGCGTAAAAACGATGTCGGTG
>JANNJF010000084.1:0-2251 GCA_031405715.1 Gammaproteobacteria bacterium
CTTCGTGCGCAGGGAGTCTTCATGCAAGAGTGTGCAGTAGTTTCCACCGAGGGTAATAGTTGGACGAACTTCTGACTCAGGACGCTGGCTGGCCGTTACTCAACGGCCAGCCGCAGTGAAGACGCGGGGGCGGTAGGTCGCCACTTCAGGCGCTAAAAGACGACTGGTTGATCCGGGAGTTCATTGATATTTTCTCCCTGTGCCGGTTGGTGACGGGCGAGATGGGCGCTGATGGCGCTGATGCCGTGCAGGATGGCCTCCTGGAAGCGCTGCTGGCGCAAGTCGAGCTCCATCTCGCGGCAGATCGTTTCCCACGCCTCGCGTCCGACATGCCGGTTGATGCCGCGGTCGGCGATGATTTCCACATCGTGGTCCGCCAGCAGCACATAGATGAGGACGCCGTTGTTGTGTTCCGTGTCCCACACGCCGAGTTGCGCGAACACGGCAATGGCGCGCTCCCGGGCGGTTTGTTTGCGCAACAAGGCGGGTACGTCCAGGGACGCCTCCACGGCGAAACGGATTTCACCCCGGTGGTGGGTTTCGCATTGGTGGATGGCGGTGGTAATGGCGTGCATGACACGCGCCGGGAACAGCTGCCGCACCCGCCACGGCGGGGTGAGGGTATGGCGCAGCAGTCTTTTCAGCATCTCTACCATCGCCCCGATGCGCCTCCGCCGCCGAAACCACCACCACCGCCGCTGAAACCACCACCGCTGAAACCGCCGCCGCTGCTGCCACCACCCATACCGCCCGATCCGAAGCCACGTCGGCCGCCACCGGCCAGGACAAATATGAAAATGACGATGCCAATCAGCAGGGCGCCGAACAGCGTGCCCATGATCATCCAGAAGATGATACCAGCAATACTCGCGACCATACCGGCGCCGATCAGGCGCCCGAAGAGCGCGCGCAGCATGCCGCCCACGGCGACGATGCCGATAAAGATAACCGGCAGATAGTCCAGCACACCGGTCCAGCCGGGCTGTTTGGCGCTTACCGGCGGCAGGGGCTCGCCCTCGATGATGCGGATCATGCGCACACTGCCTGCCTGGAGACCGCCGTAGACATCGCCCTGCTTGAAAAACGGAATAATGATTTCGTTGATGATGCGATTGGCCACGGCATCCGGCAATACGCCCTCCAGGCCACGACCGACTTCGATGCGTACTGCGTGATCGTCCTTGGCCACCAGAAGCAGGGCGCCGTCGTCGATACCTTTGCGGCCGAGCTTCCAGGCGTCGGCCACGCGGATCGAGTATTGTTCGATGGTCTCCGGCTGGGTGGTGGGGACGATGAGCACGGCGATCTGGCTGCCTTTGCGCGTGTCCAGGCTCTTCAGCAACTGTACCAGCGCGTCTTGCTGGTTGGGCGTCAGGGTGCGTGTCAGATCGGTAACGTAAGTCTTGAGCACGGGGATGGCCACCTCGGCGTGCGCCGGTAGCAGCATGCCGGCGCACAGCCACAGGACGGCAAGCAGCGTGGCGCGGATGGTCTGACTCATCCAGGGCCTATGCCGGCCTTGTGCAGGGACCTGTCGTGACGTGCTCGATTTATCATGACACTTGCACAGAGTGCGTTACTCCGAGGCCGGGCGGGTCGCCGGCTTGTCGAACTCCACCTTGGGTGGGGTGGCGATGGCCTTCTCGTTCTCCACGCTGAAGGTCGGTTTGACTTTATAACCAAAGGCCATGGCCGTGAGATTGCTGGGGAAGGAACGCACCGTCACATTGTAGCTCTGGACCGCGCTGATATAGCGGTTGCGCGCCACGGTGATGCGGTTCTCCGTGCCCTCCAGCTGCGCCTGCAGGTCGCGGAAAAGACCATCCGCCTTGAGGTTGGGATAGTTTTCCGCCACCACCAGGAGGCGCGACAGGGCGGACCCCAGCTCTCCCTGGGCCGCCTGGAATTTGGCAAAGGCCTGCGGGTCATTGAGCAGTTCCGGGGTCGCCTGGATGCTGCCGACGCGCGCGCGTGCCTCGGTGATCTGGGTCAGGAGTTCCTTTTCATGTGCAGCGTATCCTTTGACTACGCCCACCAGGTTCGGCACCAGATCCGCCCGTCGCTGATACTGATTCAGTACCTCGCCCCAGCTGGCCTTGATCTGTTCGTCATTCACCTGCAAGGTGTTATAACCGCAGCCGGACAGGCCGAACACGAGCAGCAGCGAGGCGATTATCAGTCGGTAGGGCATGGTTTGCTCCGGCGTAGGTAAGGAGTTGAGGCGCATAATGTATGTGCAGTGGTGCGCGCA
>JANNJF010000085.1:0-6467 GCA_031405715.1 Gammaproteobacteria bacterium
TGAGGCCGAAGAAGATCAGCGCGGCCATCAGCATCCAGGCGAATACCGGACGGCGGATGGCGATTGCGGGCAGGCTCATGGCGCGATCTCCCCCTGCAGACCGACGCGCCGCACGGTGGCCGCCTGCAATCTCAAATAGTCCAGCTTCAGGGTATAGCGTACGCGATCCGCCACGCGCTGGTTTTCCAGGTAGCTGGTCAGCGCCAGGATGACATCCAGATTGGTCACCAGACCCAGCCGATATTCACGCGTCTGCGCTGCATAGTTTTTTCTGGCGATTTCCGTGGCCTTTTCCAGCGCCTCCAGCTGGGATCGGTCGAACAGCACACTTTGATGGAGCGCGCGGATCTCCTGTTGCGCCTGGCGCCGCACCTGCTCCAGATTCAACTCGGCCTGGGTACGCTGTGACTGCGCCTCGCGCTGCTTCGATTGCAGGCTGCCGCCGGCAAAAATCGGCACGCTCAATGCCAGCTGCACATCCCAGGTGACCTCTTTCAGATTTCCCGGCCGGTCCAGATAATAATTGGCGTTCAGATCGAGGGATGGCAGATGTGCACCGCGCGCCACGGCGACATTCTCCTGCCCCGCGTTCAGGCGTTTTTTTTCCGCCTGCACATCCGGGCGGATCTCCACCCGCGCCAGATATTCGGACACGGGTTCAATCTGCTGGGGAATCACCTCGCTATCGCGCAACGCGGTAGTGGCATCCAGACCGCTCAAAAAAGCCAAGGTCTCGCGCGTGCCGGACAATTGCCCTTGCAGCTGTTCACGCTGGGCGCGTAGCGTGCTGATGGTGCTCTGCACATTGAGCAGCTCGCTGGCGCGTGAGCGGCCGATGCGCACGCGGTCTTGGATGTTTTTTTCGCGCAGCAGGTTCTGGCGTATCTCCTCATCCAGGTTGGCGATATCCTGTTCGCTGGACAATACGCTGTAGAAATTCTGTACCACGTCCCTGAACAGCAGCACGCGCGCCTGCTGGTATTCATGATTCTGTGCGCCCTCCAGCGCCTGCGTCTGGCGTAACGCAGCAAATTCGCGGAAACCACGAAACAGGGGCTGGGTCGCCGTGAGGCGCGCGAGAGATTGACGATCCAACTGGGCATTCGACGTGATGGCGGTGCCGGCCGGCAAGGGTTCCTGCCAAGTGTAGGTGGCGACACCATTCACCGTGGGCAGCAGTGCGGACGAGGCCTGTTTTGTACGTTCCTCCGCCTGACGTATCAGTTCGGTCTGGGTGGCCACGACCTCGCTGCGCCTCAGGGCGGCGGCGAAATAATCGTCCAGGGTCAATGCCGGCGCGCTGGCATCGACGGCGAGGGCCGACAGCGATGTGAACAGTAGACCGGCGGTCAGCAGGGTGGACGCGGCCCAGTGGCGATTCACCTTAAGAGGTTCCTTTTATTATCGGTTCGACTACGCTTTGATCGATCCGCGCCGGCGGTGCCCGGGCGACGCGCCTCTATCGTTTGCATCACTCCGACCGTCGTTTGTGCCCCACTGTTGTACCGCATAGCGCACAACAACGACAGCCGCGGATAGGTCGCCCTGAGTCCACCAACGGGGCTCAGAACGACCTATCCGCGGCCAAAAAGGTTACCACGAACACCCAGGTTACATCGAGACGCGTTTCACCAAGGGTTTTTCGCTAGCGGGCCCCGGTTCGTCCACCGGTCCTGCATCCGAATGCCGCTCCGGCTCCTGGTCATCCTGCATACCGGAAAATCCACGCTGCTTCCCAAAGCGCATCTGCATTTTCTGCTGCTGTTCCGGGGTCAGTATGGAACGGATATCGGTCTGCACCTTGGTACGCAACACGATCATGTCGGCGATGGCCTTACCCTGAATATCCGCCAGCCGGCGGATCTCTCTCTCCGCTACCTTGTCCTGCTGCATCAAGGCATGCAGCTGCTTGCGGTTGTCGCGCATCTGGTCACTCAGCTCCCGCGCTGGGGTGCGCGACTTGTCGACGATGGCGCGCGCCTGGTCGCGCTGCGCCTTGGTCAGGTCGAGGGCGTCCGCCATGCGGTCGATACGCGCTTCTGCATCCATCTCATGGCGACCGGAGCCCATGCCCATGTCGTGCCCGCCGTGCCTACAGCGTTCGCCACCACCGGGCATGGCATAGGCGAATCCAGCGGACACGGCGCCGGTGACAACGGTGGCAATCAACAGCAGTTTCATCGGTTTCTTCATGACGGGCTCCTAATGTTGCGGTTTGGGGGAGGCAGATAACCTGCGACCACGGACTGAAGACTAAACCCAGGTGGGGTAAGGGTGTGTTGTGCCCGGGTAAAAATGTGTAAAGTTGCCTTGGCCGGGCACGGCATCTGCCGGGTAAAACTCTGTAAAGCTGTGTAAAGACACACGCGGCCCGCTGTATCTCGCGCCTCTGCCCGTGGCACACTGACCAGTCACTCAGGCCGTAACACCGAAGGAAGAAAATCCGCCGTGAGCCGTATACTGCTGGTCGATGACGACACCGAACAGACCGATATGCTCAGCCAGTATCTGGCGAACGAGGGTTTCACGGTGGACAGCGCGCACGACGGCGAGACGGCCCTCGCCAAGGCGCGCAGCGGGCGCTTCGACCTGCTGGTACTGGACGTCATGCTGCCCGGCAAGAACGGCTTCGATGTGTTGCGCGAACTGCGCCTGCAATCGCTGCTGCCGGTGCTCATGCTGACCGCACGCGACGAGGACATCGACAGTGTCGTTGGTCTGGAGCTGGGCGCCGACGACTACCTGCCGAAGCCGTGCAATCCACGCGTACTGGTGGCACGCATCCGCGCCATCCTGCGCCGCGCAGGGGGCAACGGCCCGGAACACAAGGCGCCACAAACCCTGACGGTCGGCGACGTCGAGCTGCACACCGGCACACGCAATGTGCTCTGCGCCGGACGGCCGCTGACCTTGACCAGCACCGAATACAGCGTGCTCGAGGTGTTGCTGCGCGAGGCCGGGCAGGCGGTGTCGAAAACCGAGCTGTCCGAACGCGCCCTCGGACGCAAACTGACACGCTACGATCGCAGTCTGGATATGCATGTCAGCAGCCTGCGCAAAAAACTCGGCGCCCTCGCCGGCGGCGAAGAGCGCATCAAGACCGTGCGCGGTATCGGTTACCAGTACACCCGCCCCTGAGGACATCGCATGCGCAGTCTGTTCTGGAAGATGTTTCTCTCGTTCTGGGTCGCGCTCCTGCTATTCGCGGGCGCCACCCTGTTCACCACATCCCACTATCTCGAACACGCCCAACGGCAAAATGAGGCCAGCAGTCCACGCGAACGCCTGATGCAAAGCGTCATCGAGGCACAACTTATCGCTGAGCGCGACGGCGTGGACGGCCTCAAGCAGTGGCTGCGTGAACGCGATCGGCGCGAGCCACTACCGTTGTTTCTGGTGGATAGCGACGGCGCCGACCTGCTCGGTCGCCCCCTGCCGGCCAGCGTCAACGAACGCCTGGCACGCGAAGAACGAACACCGCGGCAAGGGCGCGTAGCGCCCCGGCCACGCCTCATCATCCGCCTGCCGGACCAGCGCGAATACCGGCTGCTGGCGGATTTCCACGGCGTGACCCTCGGTCGGGTGCTGGCGCGGCCACGCGTGCTGGCGCTGCCGCTGATACTGGCGACGCTCATCGGCGGCCTCGTGTGTTTCCTGCTGGCACGCTCCCTCACCGCGCCCCTCGGCCGGTTGCGGCGCGCCGCGGAGATTTACGCCGCCGGCGATCTGAGCGCGCGCGTGGCGCCATCACTCGGCGGACGCCGGGATGAAATCGCCGATCTGGCGCGCGCCTTCGACCACATGGCACAACGCCTGCAGGAAATCATGAGCTCCCAGCGTCGTCTGGTGGGCGATGTCTCGCACGAACTGCGCTCGCCGCTGGCACGCCTGCAAGTGGCGCTCGGTCTGGCGCGTCAGCGCACCGAAGGCCGCGGCACAGCGGAGCTTGATCGCATCGAACTGGAAGCGGAACGTTTGAGCGATCTCATCGGCCAGCTGCTGTCCCTCGCCAAGCTTGAATCCGGCGTGACCACGGTGGCAATCCAGCCGGTGGATCTGGCGGAGCTGCTTGAGGGTGTCGCGAGCGACGCCGATTTCGAGGCACGCGCCCACAACCGGCGCGTGACACTCTCCAGCAGCGTTCCCGCCGTTATTGAGGGCGACGCGCGCCTGCTGCAGAGCGCCCTCGACAACATCGTGCGCAACGCGCTGCGCTACACCGCCGACGGCACCAGCGTGACGCTGTCCTTGACGCGCGAGCACGCCCCCACGGAACATTGGTGCATCACTATCCACGATCACGGCCCGGGTGTGCCCGAAGCGATGCTGCCTCTGCTGTTCGAACCGTTTGTGCGGGTGGGCGACGCGCGTGACCGCGCGAGCGGTGGTTATGGACTGGGTCTGGCGATTGCGCAACGGGCGATCCGCCTGCACGCCGGCGAGGTATCGGCGCGAAATGAACCAGAGGGCGGGCTGACGGTAATCGTACGCCTACCAGTGATAAACCCGACGGTGTAGTCCTGGAGTGCGGGGGGCTTGCCCCCGCTTTATTATCGGCGGCTTGCCGCCGAACGCCGCGGGAAGAGGCAACCAGTTCAAAGCTTCTACAGATGTTGAGCAACATCCCCAAAAGTTTTTAGTTCTTGTGTATTAATGATCGCGCTGTGACCAGTCCTTGTCCGACAATACCCTGTCGAGGGCGTCCCCGACCCCCCACCACCAGCCGCGCGCCTGATAGAACAACATGTTCACGGGTTTTTCCTCGCGCTTATACAACACCGACGATGCGGCGCTGCTGGCCATGGCCAGCAGACCCTGCTGGTATTTCCCGCTATCGGGCTTGAATCCTTCCTTGATGCGTACATTGAAATTGATGTTGAGCAGAAAGACCGAGCTGATGTTCTTGAGATGAAACGTCTGCCAGAAGGGAAATACGGCATCCGGATCGGAGTAGCCGCGGGTCTGCAGGCAATCCACCGCGATGTTGCCGGCGGCGTCGGAGTAGATCGCATGGGGTTCCACCACCCGGATCTGCTGCTGTCCGGCATAACGGATGATCGCGCAGCGGCGCGTTTTGGTGGCCTGGAGGAGTAATTTCAGCACATCGCTCATGCTTGATTCCCTGCTGGTTCCCTGCGTTGCCTGGACTTTTTAGTATAGACAGGGGTCACCCCGCGGCCGGCGGCCAGCGATGTACGTGCGGATTCTCCGGATGAACGGCACGGGTCCACGGGGCACAAACACCCTACAACCTGCGCTATGCTGTTTCCTTCCTTATATATAGAGGCAGCCCGTGATCCACGACCTTCGCGCCGAACTCAAGCCCGCCACGGTGGAGCGGTTCTGCCTGGCCGCCCGGAACATGCTGGACACCAGCCGAGGGATGATCACCCGCGCACTGCAACAAGGCTTTCACGTGGAAAAAAAGGCCGATGCCTCTTTTCTGACCAGCGTCGATCTGGACGTGGAGCAACAACTGCGCCGCATGATCATCGAACAATTTCCCGATCACGGCATCGTCGGCGAGGAATTCCCGCCGCATCTCCCGGCCGCGGCGTATCAATGGATCATGGATCCCATCGACGGCACCGAGGACTTCGCCCAGGGCATCCCGACCTTCGGCACGATTCTCGCGCTGTATTACCACGGCCTGCCGCTACTGGGGGTGCTCGATCACCCGCGGCTGGATATGCGTGTCTGGGCGGCATACGGCATGGGGACGCATAAAAACGATCAGCGCATCCGCCTCGACGAACTGCCGGCGGCCGCCGTGGACGGCAGCGAGCGTGTCATGTTGGGGGCGCGCGCCAATTTTATACGCTACCGGGACGACGGCCGTTGTTTCGACGCGGTGGCCCGCGCCCATCCCAACGTGCGCATCTACCGCACCTGCTTTGCCCACGCCTGCGTCGCTAGCGGTAGCGCCGATGCCATGGTGGAGTATCACGTGCGCCACTGGGATATCGCCGCCACCCGCATACTGGTGGAGGAAGCGGGCGGGCGCTACGAGGCGTTGCAGGAGTTCACCACGCCCGATGGGGGCAAGGCCTATAGCGCGGTGTTCGGCAAACCGGCCTTGGTCGAACGTCTGGTGACCATACTGCGCGAGTGACGCCGACTTGTAGGGAGTGCGGCGGCTTGCTGCCTCTGACAGGAAGTTGCTGCCGATAACA
Organism: Gammaproteobacteria bacterium; assembly: GCA_031405715.1. Taxonomy (GTDB): domain Bacteria; phylum Pseudomonadota; class Gammaproteobacteria; order Acidiferrobacterales; family UBA6901; genus JANNJF01. Next base: position 6,174 of record JANNJF010000085.1, read on the forward strand.
GTATCTACATCGACAACGATAACGTCTGCAACGTCAGGTGTTTCACGTCCCGGTTCTGCATAGTGTCGCCTCGGAGCCCCCACCCTGATCACACGTCTCACGCATAGACCACGGCAGCGTGGATGGTGACGGACATATTCGTTGCACTGCTCACCCAGGGTTCATTGCCGACACGCGGCCAGAAACACTTTAGCGATCTCAACAATACACCGGTGTGGCCGGAAGCACCGTTTGTCCAGTCAGTGACACCGCAGGTCCCAGCGCGGCGTGCACGGAGGCACGCCGTGCTGTGGG
>JANNJF010000086.1:0-9320 GCA_031405715.1 Gammaproteobacteria bacterium
GGATCGGTTGGTGATATGGATGCGACGCAACTCAATATCATCCTCCGGCGAAACCACAATCTCGGTATGCGTATCGAAATCGTGGTCACGGCGGCGAAACTCCGCTCGTCCCTCGGAGAAGATCGCTGTGTAGTTTTCCGCTGATTTGAGCGTTGGCTGATGGGCGGTTGACCAGAATTCCCCGCTCGCTACGTCGCGCAGGTAACAGAACGTGCCCCAGTTGTCGCGGGTAGTGTCTTCGCGCCAGCGCGTCACGGCCAGGTTCTTCCACTGACTGTAGCCACCGCCCGCGTTCGTGACCATCACGTGGTATCTGCCGTTCGACAGCAACTGCACCTGCGGAACGGACGTGTCGGGGCTGTTGAAAACGCGAATCGGCGACTCCGCAACGCCGGATGCGGGCAGCATGTCGGAGAGCTGGGCGGTGTGCGGAAACAGTGCTGTCGCCCTGGGGATACGCTCCTGGAGCAGCAGCAAGCTCGCCTGGAGCAACGGGTCCGAGGTAAATCGCTTTTGCATCGGACGGTCTAGCAGCAGATAGGCCAGGGAGAGCAGGCTCATTCCCTGGTGATGCGCCATGTAGGACTGCACCAGTGTGCTTGATTGCCCATGTCGTTGACGTGACGGGGTGTAATCGACGGCTTCATAAAAACCGAATTTTCCTTCAAACCCCAGCGCGGCGAGTCGCTGCAGATTCGCGCAGGCGGCTTCAGGCGCCACCATCAATGCCAACGCTGAGGCATAGGGTGCTGTGACCACATCCTCCGCCAGTCCGCGTTTGAGCCCGAGACCAGGTACGCCGAACGCTCGATACTGGTAATTGAGATGAACGTCGACGGTGTTGTAACCGGATTCTGACATGCCCCACGGCACGCCGCGCTGTGCCCCATAATCGATCTGTCGCGCCACCGCCGCCTTATAGGTCTGATCGAGCAGTGTGTTCTCATAGGTAGGCATCACCAGAAGCGGCATGAGGTACTCGAACATCGAACCGCTCCACGACAGCAGTATCGGCTCGCCACCGACGGACGTGAGCAGGCGCCCGAGGGCAAACCAGCTCTCCTGCGGCAACTGCCCCTGTGCTATCGCGACAAAGTTGATCAAGCGCGCTTCCGAGGCCAGCAGATCGTAGTAACCCGCGTCACGCCGCAGCTCTTCCACGTTGTAGCCGATGGACAGCAGACGCGATGCCTTGTCATACAGGAAATCGTACTGCATCTGCGCCAGCTCGCCGGCCTGTGATGCCAGACGCTCGACCTCTGCTATGCGCTCCACGGCGCGACGGCTGGCTTGCGTGATCAGCGCTCGTAGCTGCTCCAGCCACTCGCGTTCCGCGGGCGTCGTGTCACCCGCTGCTGCTGCTGCGCCGGTGTGTGACACGCCGCTGCGCCGCGATCCTTCCGCAGCCACGTCGAGTCGGCGCTCGAGGGTCGGTAACCACTCCGCCTCGAGCCTGGCCAGTTCACGTAGCGTGGGGATGTTGCCGATGCCGGGCAGGTCGATGAGCCGGTCCGGCGCAAGCGGCAGTAAATTCCACGGGGTGAGAAACGTCAGTTCATCGAGCGCAGTCTGGCATTGCCGCGCCAGCACCCGTGCCCACCAGCCCGTATCGGTCACCGGCTCAGTGGTGAAGTGTCCGGCAACCTGCGTCGCGTCCGCCGTCAACCGCTCAAGGATGAGTCGCGCTGGCGTGAGGCCAGTGGGCGGGGAATCGCAGGCGGTTTCCAGCGTTTTCTGAAATTGAACGAGCGAGGGGGGCGTGACACCGCTCGCGGCATCCACCAGGATCGCCAGCGTGTCGTGTAATCCGTCGAACCAGCGCGCCTGCATGATCGGGAGATCGGGCAGCGACAGCAGACCCGGGCGTAATGTCAGCAGATGACCGGCAAGGTTGCCGCTGTCCACCGTCGAAATGTAGACCGGATGCAGCGGCTTCAGCGATAGCGTGTCGTACCAATTGCAGAAGTGGCCGTGGTGGCGTTCGAGGGAGTGCATCGTGCGTAGGGCGCTCGCCGTGCGCTCGATGAGTTGCCCGGCCGGAATATAACCGAAGTCGTGCGCGGACAGATTCGCGAGCAGTGACAGCCCCATGTTGGTCGGCGACGTACGGTGGGCGACGATGGGGCCATGAAACTCCTGATAGTTATCCGGTGGCAGCCAATGATCTTCCGGGCCGACGAAGGTCTCGAAGAACGCCCAGGTCTTGCGCGCCATCTTGCGCAGGAAGAATGACTGGTCAGCCGTCAGCTGGGCTTCACGCCGGGCGAGTGGCTGGCTGATCCACCAGGCGATGGCGGGGGAGCCCAGCCATAGGATCAGTATCGGCCCTGCCACGAACAACGCGGTCGGACTCGTCAGTGCCAGTGCCAGCGCCACGGCAATGGCGATAACCGGGGCGGCCCACATCGACTGGAAAGAGGCGCCGAGGCCTGTGTCGCGGTGGCGTTCCGATTCGCTCGATGGATTCCATTCGAGCAGTCGCTTGCGGGTAATCAGCATCCTTCCCGCCGTGCGCACAATCGCATCCAGGCTGAATACCGCCTCATAGGGAAGGCATGCGAGTGAAAAAGCCGTTTGGGCAAGGCGCTGGCCGACAGTGTGTGCGAGGGCGGCGAGATGTTGGCTCAGCAGCACGTCGACCGGCTTCTGAAACATCTCCAGCGTCGCGGCCATCAAGGAAGGGATCAGGATGATTCCGATCACCGCCAGGGTCCAGAACCAGGCCAACGACAAGTCCGTCCAACCTAGCAGCAACATGAGCGTCAACGTCGCCGCGACGAGACTGCGTCGCAGGTTGTCGAACAGCTTCCAGCGGGACAGTGCCGAGAGTGGATTCATCTGCCGGCGGGGCCCGGGTCCGGGAACGCGCGGTAGCAGCCAGCCGGCAAGCTGCCAGTCGCCGCGTATCCAGCGGTGCCGGCGGCTCACGTCGGCGCTGTAGCGCGACGGGTATTCCTCGTACAACAGCACATCGCTCACCAGCCCGGCGCGCGCGTAACAGCCTTCCAGAAGGTCGTGGCTGAGGATGCGGTTCTCGGGAAAGCGATCCTTGAGCGCTTCCTCGAACGCATCGATATCGTAGATCCCCTTGCCAATGAACGAGCCTTCACCGAACAGATCCTGGTAGACGTCGGAAACGGCGCGTGTATAAGGGTCGATGCCCGGCTCGTCCCCGTATAAGCGTGCGTAGCGCGAGCGGTTCGTGCCGGGCAGGCTCACGCCCATGCGTGGTTGCAGGATGCCGTAGCCCTCACAGACACGTTGTTTGTCTTCGTCGTAGCGCGCGCGATTCAGCGGGTGGGCCAGGGTCCCGACAAACTCCCTCGCCGAGTCGCGCGGGAGTAGCGTGTCCGTGTCCAGGGTAATGACATACTTCACATCTGCCAAAATGTCGGTGTTACCGACAATCCGCGAGAAGCGATCGGTTCCGCTCCCGCGCAGCAGCAGATTCAAATCCGCCAGCTTCCCGCGCTTGCGTTCACTGCCCATCCAGACTCGGTCCCGTGGATTCCAGCGGCGCGGACGATGGAATAGAAAAAATGTGCCGCCGTTTGTACCGCGGTACTTTTCATTCAGTTCCCCGATGCGCGCTTCGGCCAGCTGCAACAGAGTTTCGTCCTGCGGCAACGTTTGCGTGCGTGCATCCTCAAAATCGGTCAACAGGCCGAAGCGCAGATGCTCGTCCCGATTGGCCAGGAACCGAACTTCTAACGCCTCGACCAGCTCCTCGGTGTTCTGATCGCTGCGGAGTATCGTTGGAATCACCACCAGCGTGAGCGATTCCGGCGGGATTCCCCGGGAGAAGTCCAAGCGCGGCAGGGGGTGCGGCGATGCGAGCAAGGTCGCCACCCAGTTCACCAGCGCCACCGCCAGTTGACTGGTGGATAGCAATCCGAGCACACCCAGCAATACGAGCACCCAATGCGGTCTGTCACTGGCCTGTGCCTGCATCCATAGGCCCTCGGTGAGGATCAGCGTAATAAGTGTGATGGCGCCCAGATAGAGCAACAGAGGGAACCGGCCCGCCATTTTTATCAGCCCATCGAAGGCGGAAAGCTGTATCGCCGCCGCTTGTTCAAGTTGGGACAGTCCCCTGTCGATCAGGTAGAAGCCCACATGCGCTGTTGGATCTTGCGCGCTTTTACGCCCAGCACCTGCTTGCGCAAGCAGGATGGTTCTTTCCGCCACTTCGCCTTCAGATAAGCGGCTTTGTTTCGCGATTTTCTCCACGACGTGGCGATAGCGATCACGCGTGGCAAAATCCATTTTGCTGTAGACGGCAGCGGGATCCTCCCGCAGTATTTTCTCGACGATGCTCTGCGTCTCGACGAAGTCGCGCCAGTCCTTGGCCCCCAGAAGCCGGAGACTGCCGATGCTGTTGCTGATGGACACTTGATCGGCGGCCTGCTGTTGGTTTCCAGCCTGTACTAACTGTTCGATTGTCAGGCCGGATTCGGACAGCAGTTGCTCAATCCAGGTCAGTGGCAATGCCAGGGCGGGGCTCTGTCCTTGTAGGCGGCGCGTGAATTCTGAAACGAACGGGGTTGTCATCGGCGGACTTGAGCGGGCCATGTCCGAGATCACCAGTATCAGGCTTTTCGGGTCCTTGTCGGCCATCGCGATCATCTGGTCGGCCCAGGAATCCGCCAGGTTGCGGTCGATCCTGCCAGCGGCGCTGCGGGTAGCAACGCGCCGGAGATTTTCGATCAGGGCCAGGCGCAGCATGATGGGGATGGCCCACAATTCGCCTAGCTTGAGGGGGGCGACCGACTGGTAGGACAGGACGAAACGGCTGAGGCTGATCTGATCCACTCGTCCATCGCCGTGTGCGATGGTCTCCAGCGCGATGTCATACACGCGAGGAAGTCCAGCCGAAGGGCCGCTAGCCAGGCGTGGCAGTTCCCGGCTGTAACCTTTCGGCAGATGTCGCCTGGCCGTGCGTATCTGTTCTTCGATCAGGTAGAAATTATCGAGCAGCCATTCTCCGGCGGGCGTGATCTGGCGGTTCGCCATGACGGCCGCCGTGAGCAGTTGGCGGGCCTCCGTCAGGACGTGTTCGTTCTCTGCCAGTCGTGTCAGCAGTTGGTCCTTGGTACGCCGCGGGGTCAGGGTATGCGAGGAGGCCAGACGTCTACCATACTGCTCCATCTGATCGGCGCTGAACAATTCCGATCGCAGCGGCGGCTCATCGCCGGTGTAATGATACGCCCGGCGATCTCTGCGGAAGTAGGTACCGAAGTTGGTACCTAAGTACCGAAAGTTCCCGGAGACGGTCTTACTATTTGCGGTCAAGGTAGACGCCTCCGAGAAGTGAGTGACGTGGGCGTTCTTTCACGTACGAACTGCCGCTGGTGATCAGGCAGAAGTACATACAAATTTTTCAGGGCAGTGCCTGGAGCCCAGGTATGTATAAGATAACACCATTGACTGGAAGGAATACTGCGCAATATTCGCGGAAACTGAATCCATGACATGCCGTTGTGATCTTAAATCGCTGCTATCTAGATTACAAACCCATGCATTTACCGACAAGAAGTCGACCCCGGCGCCACTGCCAATGCGCCATTGTCTTTTTTTCCGATGGTAGATTCTGTGTGGCAACACACATATATCATATATATCGCGCTGCTAAGCTTGGATATCCGGGTAGGCAGTGCAGACTCCCTACGGAACAGCCGCCATTAAGGCGACTGTCACTGGTGTGCGCATCGCAGCGAACGTCGACGTTCCGGCAGAGTGATGGGTCGGGGTATTTTACTACTTAAACGCCTTTATCAATGCCTCAAACTGCACTGCTAGGGATTTGTCGTGGGGTGTTACGGGCGGAACCTTGCGGTCGATACCCAGCAACTCATAGACGGCCATTTGCGCCGCGCGCACCGAATACTCCACCGTAAAGACGACGTCATCCGGAATTTCGACGAATTGGCTGACGAATGCGAGATTCTTCGAGCCGAGAGGCACCGGCAGGGGTCGATCGGCATGCTTGCGTGGCATGAACATGCTGGTGATGTAGGGCATTCGGCAAGGAATGCAGTTGGCCGATTCTAAAGTTTCCCTATCGATTCTCAGGTGGCCGCAGAGTTCCTGCAGAATCTCAGCGCCATTGCATTCGTCCATCGACTTCGCAACGAAATTACCGATGCGATCCGGAAACAGCGAATATCCCCAGAACACCTGCACGTCGGCAGGCTGATTCGGGAAGTGGGGTTGATGCGCCAGCACGATGGACATCAGCCAATTCGAGTCCTTGAACGTCACCAGTCCCCCGGTGCCCGGTTGATTACCGCTGAATTGATTCATCATATCGAAGAAAGCCGGGTTCTTCAGCGTGACGGTATAGGACTCCCAATAAGACTGCGCGACGCAGCTGTTAAAGGCCGCGGGATTGCCAAACTCCGGTCGGCCCTGCGCCAGCTTTTCCCAAAGGGTCCAGCCGCCGCTATCGACCTTGGTCAACTTCCTGGGTGCGCTCGTCATTGAACCGAGGCTGGAGGCATCGGTCATGGAGCCGTTTTGAAAGAAAACGAGATCGCCGTCATGCACGTCTATGGTCTCGCTTTTGCCCCGCAACAGGCAACGAATGCCGGTCACGACGAACTCACCATCTTCGGTCTTGTGATCAAAGTCTGTCACCCTGCAATCCGCGACGATGTGCACGCCGTGGGCCTTGAGCCAGGTTTGCAAGGGCAGAACCAAAGAGTCGTACTGGTTATACATGGTCCGCTTGATGCCGGCGAGTGTTTCAATACGGGAAAACTCCAGCATAAAGCGGTGCAGGTAGCGCTTGAATTCAACGGCGCTGTGCCAGGGCTGGAAGGCAAAGGTGGTGGACCACATATACCAGAATTCAGTTTCGAAGAACCCGGGCGAAAGCCAGTCGGTGATGCAACTTGCACCCAACGACTCTTCGCCGGCATTGCTGAGTTTCAGTAGTTCGGTGCGATCCTGCATGGAGAAGCCCATCGATGTCACCGGGACCTTGGCGCGCCGGCGGTCGACAAGCCGCGCCATCGAATGCGACTTGTGTTTCTCGCTGAATTCCACGATTTCGTCAAATACCGTTTTGTCTTTGTTGCCCAGCGCTGGAATCGATTTGTAGAGATCCCAGGTGCATTCGTAGTTGTCGGTGGTAAACATGCGTCCACCGCGTATCGAGTATCCGCCCACGGGTTCCCCGGCGCCGTCCAGGCTCCCGCCCATGACGGGTAGCGCTTCGAGGATAGAAATATTTCCGCCCGGCAAGTTGCCGTCGCGGATCATGAAGGCGGCGGCGGCCAGGGACCCGATACCACCACCCACGAGATAGGCCTTGGATTTCACGTTCATGTCGTCTGCTTCCTCTAAAGAGTTCGTTAATTTGCGCCAGGACTTCGATACGTCACTGCTGTGCGTCCGATTCAAGAATCCCTATGATCGACAAGCGCCGGGCATTCCTGGCCAGCAGCTTTGCCCGGCGTCGATCGACATCACCGAACATTATCGATGTCGGCGTCAGCTTGGGTAGTCTTTCGAAGTGACAGTGCAGCCTTTGCCTATGCCTGTATATCCAAACCTATTCAGCTAAAAAACCGCCGTCAATCTCTAAAGCGGTGCCTGTTACAAATGAACTGTCATCGCAGGCAAGAAAAATAAAACCGTTTGAAATTTCTTCCGCACTGCCCATGCGTTTCATCGGGTGCAGGTCGACAATATGTTGCTTTACATCCGCGTGTCTGCCGATGCTGCTTTTAGCTATCATCGGTGTGTCAATAAAGCCAGGACAAATGGCATTGACTCGTATTCCTTCGCTGGCATACTCCAACGCCGCTGTTTGTGTAAGTCCTATGACGCCATGTTTTGCGGCCACGTAGTGCGCCAACGTGGCGAAGCCTACTTTTCCCAGAATCGAGGACATATTTACAATTACTCCGCTTTTCTGTTTTGCCATTTGTGACAATTCATGCCGCATACAATTGAACACACCGTTTAAATTGATGCCAATCGTATTGAGCCATGCCTGCTCGGTCATATCGCCTATTTTATTCGGTTCGCCTCCGATTCCCGCACTGTTGAGTGCGACATCGAGCGCACCAAAGGTGCTTACCACTTTTTCAACAGCCGCTTGTACTTGCACAAAAACCGCCACATCGCATTCAATAAAAAGAGTTTTGGCGTTTTGCATTTTCATTTCCGCTATTGCTTTATCTGCAGTAGCGGATTTTCTGTAGGCGATCGCTGTGTTCGCGCCCTCCTTGGCTGCCGCCAGTGCACACGCTCTGCCGATACCCGACAGCCCCCCAGTAATAAACACTGTTTTGTTTTCCAGTTTTTTCATTTTAACATCCTCGCCATAATGGATTTATTGTATGAGTGCGATTATTTATGTTTTGACGAAGGATCGGTTAAGTCGCTCTGCGAGCGTTAAACAATATATCGATCCCAGCCTGCATAAGACTCCTTGACCGGCCCGCGCGGGATCGCCAGTACGATCAGCAATGCCCCGCAGATCATGCCATTCCAGGCCGCCAGCGGCGAGGCGATGCCGTTGAGCAGCCACGGTGCGACGATTAACCAGGCGCCGAACGGGATGTTGACGAAGCGCATAGCGCGCCCGACCTCGGCCCAGGCCATGATCGCGAACGTTACCACCAGCGCGCCGATCAGGTGATCGCTGTTCGCCATGGCACCGGAACTGTCGAAGGTGAGCCGCGTGAACGTGAGCCAGACGTCGATCGCGATACTGAGCGTCAGTGTCCAGGGGTAGGTCACGCCGCGCGTGGCTTGTCTGATCTGCTCCCGGGGCGATCCGACGAGCCCCTTGGACGTGTCGGCGCTGCCGCCGTCCATGGCATCGCCGGTCCAGAAGGTGCGCCAAAACGGTTTGCCGTTGCGGTGCGCGTCCACCACGAATTGGCCCATCGCCACAAATTCGTTCAGCGAGTAGGGAATCATCACGGCCATGGCGAGCGCGGCGATCAGGCACAGCGTGCACCAGGTCCCGATCACGATCGGCTGGATGATGATGAAGTAGATGCTCACCAGGCCCAGCGGCAGCATCGTGATGGCGAGCGCGAGTATCATCCAGGGCATGGTGCGCCAGCGGGTTTTTCCACCCATCCAGATCATCACCAGCTCGGCAATGTAGACGATGCCACCCAGGGCGCCATCGGGTATCGGCCAGGCCTTGGACACGTCGGAGGTAATAATCGTCTCTGTGCCGTTCATGTGGCCACTCCCGGCGAAGAAAGGTTCCCAGACTGCATCAACGTGGCCAAGCTGATAGGCTCCGAGTATGCGTGCGATGAAAAATCCGATCAGCGCGAGCACCCCGATCGGCA
>JANNJF010000087.1:0-4390 GCA_031405715.1 Gammaproteobacteria bacterium
TCGACAGCGTATTGGGAGAAGGCGGCATGGGCGTGGTCTACAAGGCCTACGACACCCTGCTGAATCGCGCCGTCGCCCTGAAAGTATTGCCGCCGCGCCTGCTGCGCAACCGTGAATTCCTGCACCGCTTCCGCACCGAGGCCCAGGCCCAGGCGCGTCTGAATTCGCCCAACGTGGTCACCCTCTACACCCTGGCGGAAATGCCGGCGGGGCTGATGCTGGTGATGGAGTACGTGGAAGGCATCACCCTGGACCAGCGGATAAAGTTCGGGCCGCTGTCGGTAGACGAGGCGGTGCGTGTATTCGACCAGGCGCTGCTGGGCGTGGAAAGCGCCCACCAGATGGGCATCGTGCACCGCGACCTGAAGCCGGCGAACATTTTTCTCACCACCCAGAACGAAATCAAAATTATGGATTTCGGTGTCGCCCACATCCTCGACAACCAGGAACATACCGCTGCCGGCTCCATGCTTGGCACCCTGCTCTACATCCCGCCGGAACAGATCAATGGCAAGGCGGCGGACTTCCGCTCGGATATCTACACCCTGGGTATCGGTCTGTTTGAGGCCGTCACCGGGCGCCTGCCCTTCGAGCGTAAATCCGATTACGGGTTGATGCATGCGCACATCCTGGAAAAGCCACCCCTGCCGCGCACCCTGCGACGCGAGGTGCCGAAACGACTGGAAAACGTCATCCTCAAGGCGATAGAAAAGGACCCGGACAAACGCTATCAAAGTGCGCAGGAATTCCGTGCAGCGTTGCAGAAACAGGCCCATCCCGGTGCCGCCACACGCTTACTCCAGGCCGTGTCACCCGCCCATCACACCTTTCTGCCACACGCGCTGCGGCTGTCTCTCTTCGATCGCCGAGACAAAAAGACACGCCGTGCCCTGGGATTGGGTTTCGATTTCTCGCTGATGGCCATCGTGGCAGGTCTGGCCTTTGCCCTCGGATTGTTTCCGAGCAAAACCCAAGCCCCCGTCGGCGACAAGTTAGCCGTGCCAATGATCCAGCCAGTGAATCAACCCGTTGCTCAACCCGCTCAACCCGTGGCCATCCCGCAGCGCGCGCTGCAACCGCAGGAAAAACCGACCCAGAAAAAGCCGACCCGGAAAAAACCACCGCTGGCGACAAACCGCGGCAGCGCGCCGGAGCAGGATAAAAAAACCAATCCACCGACGAAAAAATACGATGTACTCAAAAAGGCCTGGGGGAGTGGCTGACAGCCAGGCATCATCCATGTACATTAATGTGTAGTGCCCTACCTAAGAGCCATTTAATGTGTAGTGCCCTACCTAAGAGCCATAATTAAGCAGCGTCATCGGGGTTCGATTTTCGCCTGGAGAGAATAACAAATGATCCTGCAGGAATTAACAACCGCTACACACCTGCATCGCGTCGTTCTTGTAACCACGTGTTTATTCTGGCTGTCCGGGTGCGCCGGCCTGTCCGACTATGCCTGTACGCTGCAGGAGTCCCGTGCGCAGTCATCCGATCTCGCCACGCAGTACCGCTATACCGCGCCCCCGGAGGGCACCGGACAATTACCCAAAGGTACATCCATCAAGGCGACACACTATACCGTCGCCTTCAACGTCGAGCGCATCGAACCCTGCACGACCCTGTCCATCATCAAAGAGATCACGCTGCTGCGAGGCGCCGACCGCAATCTTCTGATCAAAGAAACGCGCGAGTTTTATGCGGAAGACGGCACACTGATCACCTCCCTGACGGAAGACCTCACCAGCCAGCTCGGCAAGAGTGGGCAGTACACGGCCGTCACCCCGCTGCCCATTCCACGCTCTGCGCCGGCAGGGAGATACCTCATCATCTCCAGACTGAGCATGGAACGTAAAGGGGACAAACGTGTGCAACTGCTGAGCGCGGCGGAGGCCTCATTCCGCATCATCCCCCGCCGAACCTACCGCTAAACCCGCCAACTGACAGACACAACGGCGCAAAAACGCCTGCCACGGCACGGATCTGGCCACGGCGGGTGGCCTGTTCTCCGTTTATCCGGCCCACCCTTCCTTCCATCCTGGCTACGGGGGTTAAAATCCGGCGTCTGCGCGAAAATAGAGTAAAATTAGGACAAGCTAATCAACGAAGGGCTGCCCCCGGGTAAGCCAAATATGCCAGATCTACGTTTACTGCGCGGGGGTGCCGACAAACCGCCCGAGGAAAAAACCGAGGAAATACCCGCGGACTTAACCAAAACCGCGGTCGTGACAAATACAAGCGATTCCTCGGACAAGTCAGGCTTAATGCAGAATCTTGAGGCTATTGAACCCGGCAGTACCCTGGGGCATTACCTCATTATCAGCAAAATCGGCGAAGGCGGCATGGGCGAGGTCTACAAGGCCCACGACACCACCCTCGACCGCACGGTCGCGCTCAAGGTATTGTCCCCGCACCTGTTCCGCAATCAGGAGTTCCTTCAGCGCTTTCGCGTCGAGGCCCAGGCCCAGGCACGCCTGAACGGCCCCAACATCGTCACCCTGCATTCCATGTTCGAGGTCTCCGGCAGCCTGGTGCTGGTCATGGAATTTGTCGAAGGCCAGACCCTGGCGCAACGTATCCATAATACCGGCCGCCTGTCCGTCGGCACCAGCGTGTGGGTGTTCGAACAGGCCCTGATCGGCGTGGAACGCGCCCACCGCATGGGCATCGTGCACCGCGACCTCAAGCCGAGCAATATCTTCATCACCAACGGTCATGAAATCAAACTCATGGACTTCGGCGTCGCCAAAATCCTCGACAACAAAGAGCTGACCCAGACCGGTTCGATGATCGGCACACTGATGTACATTTCACCCGAGCAGATCTCCGGCAAGGAGTCCGATTTCCGCTCGGATATCTACACCTTGGGCATCACTCTGTATGAAGCGGTCGTCGGCCAGCTGCCGTTTGAGAAGAAAACCGACTACGAATACATGGATGCCCACCTGCATACGCGGCCACCACGGCCGACATCGATCCAGCCGGATATTCCCAAGGAGCTGGAGGTGGTCATCCTCAAAGCCATTGAGAAGGATCCGGAAGAGCGTTTCCAAAACGCCCTCGAATTCCGCAGCGCGCTGATCAAGGTCGGCATGCTGCACGTCAAGGCCTATCGGCGCCTGAAAACCATGCGCAAGGACAAGGATCGCGCGGTCCTGTCCTCCCACACCTCGCCGCGTATCGCCCGCGCTGAATTTCCACCAGCCGCCCAATCCGAGGTGCGTCCGCCTTCCCTGTTAAGCCGCCTGTCCCTCTATCGCGCACGCTATGTGTTAGGTGCTGCGGCCAGTCTGCTGTCTGTCGCCGCGGTGGCGCTGGCCCTGGGTTATTATCTGGCACAGAAACCGGAGCCCGTGGCCTCCCTGCCCGAGACTACCCCGAGCGTGAACATCGCACCGCTCACCAACGAGTTCAGTGCATCGCTTCCCCAGGGCGTACCCACGCCCAATCTAACGCTGGAGCAAACCGCCCCCGCCACGATGCGGTCGACGACGGAGGCCGTCGCGAAGACGCCAACGGTGGAGACACCGACAGCGGACAACAGCCCCAATATTGCAGCGCCCAAACGCCCCGCCGCCGTCAAGCCCCAGCGTAACGCGCGCAACAACCCGCCGCCCCAAGACAGTGCCGTTACGGATGCGGAAAAGAAACCGGTGGAAGACAAGAAATACGACTCCCTACGCAAGGCCTGGGGAGGCTAGTCCCACGCCGCCACCGCGGCCTGGCCTGCTCGACCTCATCTATTTTTTCAGGAAACCGTGTTCCGCCAGGAACTGCGGGCTGATGCGGGTCTCCGCTGCGGACGACGCCGCCTGATCGCCCAGCAGCAGACGCTCCAGGTAACGTGCAATCAGGTCCACCTCCAGATTCACACGCCGCGCCACGGCATACGCCCCCAGAGTGGTCTCTTTTAACGTATGCGGCACGATGTTGAGCTCGAACTGCGCGCCGTGTACGGCATTCACCGTCAGGCTGACACCGTCCACACAGATCGAGCCTTTTTCTGCGATATAACGCGCCAGTTCGTCCGGGGCCTGCAGACGAAAACGCACCGAGCGTCCGTCGTCGCGGCGCTCGCGCACCACACCCACACCATCCACGTGGCCGCTGACCAGATGCCCACCCAGACGTGACGTAGGCGTCAGCGCCTTTTCCAGATTCACCGTAGTGCCTGGCACAGCCGCGCCCAGCACCGTGCGCTGCAGCGTTTCGCTCGAGACATCCGCCCAGAACCCATCGCCCGGGAGCTCCACCGCCGTCAGACAGACACCGCTCACGGCGATGCTGTCCCCCAGGGATACGTCGGTCATGAAAATGTAAAGCGCGACTCGGTGGCTACGCTTGATGCGGGCTAGCTGCTCCGAATCGTTGCCGTTCGGAGCAACCAACG
>JANNJF010000088.1:0-10308 GCA_031405715.1 Gammaproteobacteria bacterium
CGACGATCTGAAGCGTATACCGGGTGCGGCGGACGTCATGATCTTCGGTGCGCGCGACTACTCCATGCGCGTGTGGCTGCGGCCGGACCGCATGGCCCAGCTCGGCCTCACCACCGGTGACATCACCGACGCCATCACTTCACAAAACGCGCAGTATGCCGCGGGCAAGATCGGCGCCGATCCGGCGCCCAAGGGTCAGGAGCTGGTCTATACGGTGGTCGCGAGCGGGCGACTGATCGAGCCGGAAGCGTTTGGCGATATCGTGCTGCGCTCGACGGGCGCCAGGGGTGTGCTGCGGCTCAAGGACGTGGCGCGCATCGAACTCGGCGCGCAGAGTTACGACGTCAGCAACAGCGTCAACGGCCAGCCGGCCATCGCGCTGGCCGTGTTCCTGCAGTCCGGCGCCAATGCCCTCGACGTGGCGGAGGCCGTGCGCGTTAAGATGGCGGAGCTGAAGCAAGACCGGTTTCCCGCCGACCTCGACTACCTCATCCCCTACGATACGACACGCTTCGTCTCCGCGTCGATCACCAGCGTCATTCACACCATCGCCGAGGCGGCGCTCATCGTGATGCTGGTGGTCTTCATGTTCCTGCAGACCTGGCGCGCGACCCTGATACCGATGCTGGCGGTGCCGGTATCCCTCATCGGCACCTTTGCCGGGTTGTGGCTGTTCGGCTTTTCCATCAACACCCTGACGCTGTTCGCCATGGTGCTGGCCATCGGCATCGTGGTGGACGATGCCATTGTGGTGCTGGAAAACGTCGAGCGGCTGATGCGCGAAGAGAAGATGCAGGCCATGGAGGCCGCCCTCGAGGCGATGCGCGAGGTACAGAACGCGGTCATCGGCATCGTGCTGGTGCTGTGCGCGGTGTTTATCCCGGTGGCCTTCCTCGGCGGCATCGCCGGGCAGCTGTATCGCCAGTTTGCCGTCACGGTCACCATCGCCGTCATCCTCTCGGGCGTGGTGGCGCTTACCCTGACACCGGCCTTGTGCGCCATTATGTTAAAACCGGGCGATCACACCGGTGGCCGGCTGGATAAGCTATTCACGCCCTTCAACCGCGGGTTCACCTGGCTGACCCAGCATTTTCTCGGTGCGGTGGATTTGGTTCTCGTGCGGCGGCGCGCGGCACTCGGGGTGTTTGTCTTGCTGCTCGCTCTGGTGGCTTTGCTGTTGTGGCGCATCCCCGGCAGCTTTGCACCGCCGGAGGACCAGGGCTACATCATCTCCGCGGTGATATTACCCGATGGCGCGACCCTGGAGCGCACCAGCCGCACCACCGAACAGCTGCGTAACATGATGCACGGCAACCAGGCCATCGAGAACATCTTCATCGTCAACGGTTTCGATCTCATCGGCGGCGGCAGCAAGAGCAGCGCCGCCACCATCTTCATGCCCATGCGACCCTGGAGCGAGCGCCAGCAGACCGCGCAACAGCTGGCGGAGGAGGTGAGCGGCAAGGGTTTCATGCTGTCGGACGGCATCGCCTTTGCCTTTAACCCGCCGGCCATACAGGGCCTGGGTGCGACGGGTGGTTTTGAGGTCTATGTGCAGGGACGCACGGACGCCGACCCGCAGCGTCTTGCCCGGGTGACCAACGACTTCATCGCGGCCCTCGGCAAACATCCCGCCCTCGCGGGCCTCAATACTTTTTATCGGCCGACCGTGCCGCAGTTGCACGTCGAGGTCAACCGCGAGAAGGCGCTGTCCCTGGGCATCCCGGTGCGCGATGTATTCACGGCCCTGCAGGCGCAGATGGGATCGCTCTATGTCAACGACTTCAATAAATCCGGCCGCACCTATCGCGTCACGATCCAGGCGGACGCGCAGTACCGGGCCAAGCCCAATGATCTGTGTAATATCTATGTGCGCTCGTCCACCACCGGCAGCATGGTACCCCTCAAGGCCCTGCTCACCGTCGAGAACATTATCGGCCCCGAGCAGTTGGAGCGCTACAACGGCTACATCGCCGCCAAGATACTGGGCAGCGCCAAACCCGGTTACAGTTCCGGCGAGGCGATCAAGGCCGTCGAACAGGTGGCCAAGGAAACCTTGCCTAAGGGTTATGGTATTGAATGGACCGGTCAAGCGTTTCAGGAAAAACGCACCGGTAGTGCGTCGGTATTCGCCTTTGGTTTTGCGCTGGTCATGGTGTATTTGATCCTCTCAGCCCTGTATGAGCGCTGGGGCGTGCCGCTGTCCGTGGTGTTGGCCGTTCCCTTTGCACTGCTGGGCGCCCTGGGTTTTGTTTTCCTGCGCGGCATGGAGAACGACATTTACTTTCAGATCGGTCTCATCGTACTCATCGGCCTGGCGGCGAAGAACGCGATTCTGATTGCGGAGTTCGCCATGCAAGGCATGGAGCAGGGCAAGAGCGCGGCGCTGGCGGCGCGCGAGGCGGCGCGTCTGCGCTTCCGCCCCATCGTGATGACGTCCCTCGCCTTTGTCTTCGGCATGGTGCCGCTGGTGCTGGCCACCGGCGCGGGCGCGGCGGCGCGGCAGTCCATGGGCTCCGGCGTGTTCGGTGGCATGATCGTGGCGACCTTTATCGCACCCATTTTCATTCCGCTGTTCTTTACCTTGCTGGCACGCAAGCCGCGGCCATCACACAAACACGAAACGACCCATGCCTTGCCCGCCTCGGAGGATCATCCATGAGTAAGCCGAATGTCATGCTGTGGCAGCGTGCGCTGCCGGGCCTGTTGCTAACACTGCTGCTGACGGGTTGCACCATCGGTCCCGATTATAAACGTCCCATGATCGATCTGCCGCCCGCCTACCCGCACGCCCTTGACAGCGAAACCGTGGATGCGGAACAGGGCAGGGTGGCGGAGCAGTGGTGGACCTTGTATGGCGACACCACGCTGAACGAACTGGTCACGCTGACGCTAAAGAACAACGCCGATCTGCGCATGGCGGTGGCCCAGGTCGACGAGGCGGAGGCCATCCTGGCGGAGACCGGCGCCAACCTGCTGCCGGAAATCGATCTCGACGCCTCCAACACCAAGGCGCGCAGCAGCAGTCTGACGGCGACACCGCCGTCGGGCACGTCGCTGCTCACGCGCAACTCGCGCATCACCCTGTCCACGGCGTTTGAGTTGGACTTGTGGGGCAAGCTGCGCCGCGCCACTCAATCCGCCCGGGCCCAGGTGCTGAGCAGCCGTTACGCCCGGGATGTCACCGCGCTGACCCTGGCGGGCACCACCGCGCGGTCTTACTTCACCCTGCGCGCCCTCGATACGCAGATCGCCGTGACCCGCGAGATCCTGGCGTCCCGCGATGAATCCTTGAAGGTGGTGAAAAACCGCGCCCGCGGCGGCCTGGCCTCGGACCTGGATGTCTATCAGGCGCAGGGTGTGCATGCCGACGCGGCCTTGCAGCGGTCGGAGCTGCAGCGCCAGCGCGACCTGGTCGAGCATCTGCTTGGCAGCCTCACCGGCATCCTGAATCTGAAAATCGCCGCGGGGGATCTCATGGGCCTGGGCCTGCCGGCCCTGCCGGCCGCCGGGCTGCCCGCCAGCCTGCTGGAACGCCGTCCGGATGTGCAACAGGCGGAGCAGGAGTTGATCGCCGCCAACGCCAAGATCGGCGTGGCCAAGGCCGCGTTGCTGCCCACCTTCAGCCTGAGCGGCAGCTACGGCGGGCACAGCGAGAAATCGAAGAATCTGTACGAGGAGGGCGCACGCATCTGGTCCGCCGGCCCGAGCGTGCACCTGCCCATCTTCGACGCGGGTAAATACCGCGCACGCACTTACCAGGCGGAGGCGCGCCAGCGGCTCTCCGCCGCGGCCTACCAGAAGTCGGTGGAGACCGCGTTCCGCGAGGTGGCCGACGCCCTGGCCAACCTGGAACACACCAGCGCCGCGGTGGAGGACACCCTGACCAAGGTGAATGCCGCGCGCAATGCCCTGCGTTTGTCGCGCCTGCGTTACGAGTCGGGATACTCCGGTTATCTGGATGTACTGGAGGCGCAACGCAGCGCCAACACCGCTGAACTTGCCTTGGTGCAAAATCGCCAGGCGCTGCTGAGCTACAACATCGACTTGATGAAGGCCCTGGGCGGCGGCTGGTCGCCGTCCAGGGGTGCCACACAGGTGAAACGCTAGCTGGGTGTCACAGACGCTGTTGCGATGGCGACCCACTTACGGGTGGCTGCTGTCTTTATGTATCGACTACGCGGCGCCAGGCAACCGCAAGTGCGGCGTCTGCCCGACGGGCGTGCCGGACGGCCTGCAGCAGTACTGCAAGCGTATCGCCGAGAGCCCGCAGGGTTAGTTCCGGCGGTCTAGGCCGAAACGGCGCCGTCAATCACCGCTGTTGTTCTGAACGTTTTCTGATCAAAAACTGCGGATGTAACAAAAACGACTGTTACGACATGTGGTCCGGCACACCACGCCTCACACATCTATATCCCAAGAGGCTAACTGGTCCCCGATAATACTGTGATTCGTTTTCTTGAACATGTCAGCTCGTGATGAGATCACAAGGAGTACGGCATGAAATCAGCTTCAGTTGAGGTCGCCCGGATCATCGACAAGAAGCGGGATACACTCTATTGATTCCCGTGCGCACAGAAGATATTTGCATGGCCGATAGTTACGTGGAAGGCGCCTGATCGTACAGCGAGTGCAAACACCACAATACAAGCATGGTAGCGTCGCATGGAACTCCTTCCGTGACGAAGCGCATACGATTCACCAGCGCCTCAGGGTTCGCGTTTGTCGTTAGTGACAAGGTAGAGCAGGAGTGGAATCAGGGTAACGCTGAATAACAATACTGAAACAATTCCACCACACACCACCAGTCCGAGCGGTTGAATGATGGGGCCGCTGTTACCGAGGCCCAGCGCCAGCGGCAACATACCGCATATAGTGGACACGCTGGTAATGACGATGGAACGCAGACGGCTCTGTACAGCCATAATCACCCTATCCAGGCGCGGCATGGATTGCGCCTGCGCAGGCAGCGTGCGAAAGCCGTGCAGGATTATAATCGCATTGTTCACGCTCAACCCGGCCAGCATGATCAGGCCCAGCATGGAGTTGATCGACAGGGTGCTGTCGGCCGCGGACAACGTCAGAATCGCACCGGTAATCCCCATAGGTATCGAGGCAAAGGCCACAAACACCCAGCTCAGGTAGTGCAGGTCAAAAATCAGCACCAGCAACACCAGGAAGAAGGACAGATAGATGGCGAGGACGAGTGACTGGGTGTTTTGCCCGACTTCCGCGCTGGTATCGACGACACTAACATGTTGCAAATCGATGCCAGGCAGTTGTTTCAGCAGATCACGCACGAATGCCACCGGGTTCTTAATATCATCCGCCAGCCAGATTTCCGCCATGTACGTATTTTCCGCGTTGCGGGAATAATAGGTGCTGTAAATATTTTCATAGCGCAGATCGGCAAGCTGTCCCAGGTTGAATATCTCACTCCCGATAGAGATGGGAATCTGTGATAACTCCACCGCATTATGACTGCGTTGCTTACCCAGCTGTACCGACAGCGGCAGTTCGCCAATGCGGGTGCGCATGTCATAAAGAAATATCGGCTTTGTTGCGTAGCGCGCGGATTGCTGGACCTGCAGCTTGATATCATCGTAATCAACATTGTCGGGCAGAAAACTGATGCTCTCATCTTTCAGGGAAATATACACATATTGCGTGGTCGACCCCCGTGGGTTGGCGCGCAATCTCAATACGCCCGCCTGCTGTTGCAGAAAACGACTGATGCTGCCGAGCTGATTGACGGAGGCCTCGTGATTGTCCGCCGACACCATCAAGCGAATATTGGGAATATCTTCAACCTTCACCGACGCGCTGACCCATGGCGAAATATCCACCGTGTAGCCTTTGGTTTCGACAATGCGTTTACTCAAGCCCGCGATGAGGTCGTCGACCCCGCGGCTGTCTTTCAAATGCAAGGACACGTAGGCAAGTTCTGTGGCCATATCTACAAAGACGAAGCGCACCCGATCGTTGAAGTGTTTCTTCACAATGGCCTTCACATCCTCAACGTATTCGAGGCGTACCGCGTACGGCAAATCCGAAGATGTGAAACTGAGGCCAATGTCAATAATCTCAGGCAGCGGCTGGGCCACGATTTCCTTTCTGATGTCGTTGACCAATAAATGAATCGAGAAACCAAACAAGGCGATGAAGCCACCCAGGAAGGGCAGCCACAGCCAGCGCCTGGACAACAGCTGGCCGAGCAGCGCGGACAGCAGCGTGCTCGAATTTTCCCGCTGCGCTTTGACACCGCCGGTCAGCCAATCGCAGTCGGACGACATGGTCGTCATGAATAGCAGCAGGGATGGAACAACCAACAGCGAAATCAGCGATGCCGCTAGCAATAGAAAAATCACCACAATAATGAAGTCGCTGATGAGTGCTTTGACAATGGGCTGGGTGAACACAAGGGGCAGGAAGACCACAATACTGGAGATCGTGGTGAAAATAACGGAGCTGGAGGATTCCCGCACTGCCAGCACTAGTTGTTGCTGGATCGCATGCCTGTCCGCACCCGCCATGCCAGACAGGCGGGAGCGGATATTGTCCACCACAAAGACACCACTGTCGACCACCATGCCTATGGCAATACCCACCGCACCGATGGATACGATATTGATGCCGACATCGAACAGGCTCACCATCACAATCGCCAAGACGATGGACATCGGCATCATCAAAATCACCACCATACCGAGCCGCATCGAGCGAAAAACAAACAACACGCTCAAGCCCGCGAACACCATCCCGATCAACACCGCAAGCAACATCTGCATCAGGCTGTCGCGCATATACTTGATCGGGCTATTGATGACGATCACCTCACCGATGCCCGCCACTTCGGCGCTGAGCCGCGCCTCGAATTCGACCGCGATGTCATAGAGGTTAGCGTGCGGAAACGGCCAGGCGGTGATGGCGATCACGTGTTCGTCATCAATGAAGTAGGCTCTGTCCTGCGGCATCACCTGCAGGGTCACTTCTGCGACGTCCGCCAAACGCACGTAACGGCCATCGGCCTTAACTAATGGCAGATTCCTCAAGCGATCGATGGAATCCACCTCGTTTAGATACAATACCGCACTGGCCGCGTTGTTCTTATCGCCCTGAATGGTGCCGAGGCTGAAATTAAAACGGGCTTGCTCTATCGGCGCGATAACATCCTTCATGGTCAGATGGTGCGCGACCAGAGAGTATGGATTGATCTTGATGGATGCTTCTTTTTTATTGATCTGTGAAACACGAACACCTGAAATACCCTTGATATCGTTAAGCGAGGGTTCGAGTTTTCGCTTGATCAGGTTGCCCAGCACTTCGACGTCAATTTTTTTTGATTTTACCACCACGTAGAATTCCAGCCCGGCATCGTAAAAGGTGACACGCATGGCCGGCGTGTTTTGCGGCAACAGGCTTTGGTAAAGAGCGGATACCCTGGACACGTCCTGGTAGGCCCGCTGGGTATCGCCCCCCCAGTCGAAGGTCACATCGAATGTCGCCCGGTTGGGATAGTAGCTGGCCTCGACGCGATCGGCATTGTCGATGCTGCGCAGCGCGTGTTCCATGTCTTCGCCGATGATTTTCTTGAAGCTCAAAAGCTCCATATCGAACACCGTAGTCACGCGGATACTGGGTTTGGAGCTATGAGGGTAGAGGGAAATGGGCAGTTTCTGGACGAGAATCCCCGCCAAAGCGCCAAGAAACACCAGCGACGCGAGAATGAATAGGGCATTCCGTCTGAGGGAAAACATATAGTTTTAATTCGAGTAATTGATTTTAACAGGCATTTCGTTGGTGGACGGCATCCTGTTGGTGTCCACAACGATTCGTTCACCCGCCACCAGAGTATTACGAATGCTGGCGAATTCCTCAAATGCGTTGATCACCTCGACCGCGTGCTTTTGTACCGCGCCTTTGGTGTCCAGTACATAAATTCTACTCATGCCGTCTATGAGGTTTTTCACCGGCAACCTGACCACACTTTTGTCTTCAAATGAACCCTTGATTCTCGCCGGTGCGCCGACCAGGTTCGTAGCAAGGCAGCGTTTTGTTTCGCATTTAAACAATGCTTCAACGAGATAAAACGGGCTGCCGTTAGTGGGTGACTGAAACAGCATCTCGTAACTCTGCACAACGAGTGAGTTGTGCGTATCGGGAAACAACTCAATGCTAAATTTTCTCTTGCCGCGTAACAGTCGCGCTTCGTCGGCGGTCACCCGAAAGGTGGCTTTGAGGTCGTTGGGATTGGCCATCTGCATGATAACCTGGTTGGCCTCCACGAACTGGCCATTTTCAACGAAGGTATTAACCACCCGGTGGGCACCGTGTTTATTGATGATTTTCACATCGGAGAAACCGACTTCATTTCTGGTAAGGCGATAAAGGAGGGCGTTGACCGCCACCTGCTCACCGACTCTGACATTGGCCTGAATCACCACGCCATCCACTGGTGTGATGACCTGAAAAGTTGTTCGATATGCAACCAGGCCGGTGAAATTGAATTGCTGCCGGGCGTAAAGCCGATCGACGGGCATGACGCTGACAACTAGGTCATCGGCCTGCACCGCGGGAGAGAATACCGCGACCATCAGCAGCCATAACGGTAAGGTAAATCGTGTTACGAAAACTGTCTTCATTGGGCTCCTTTACGTGCTATGAATTGGGCAGTTTGTGCAGCGAATGCGCCTTGGTGTGATACAGGACCAGCGCGCCAATCTGAATCACCACCATCACCGCCGCGCTAACCAGCGCGGTATCCATGCTGATCTCATGAAAGAAGGCAATCAGCATGGCGGAAAGACCGATGTACATGGATGAGACGGTCGTACGTGCCGCGGTCAGTCGCCCCATGGCCAGGGTTGGAAAACTTCTTTGTAATTCTGTGCGCCAGAAAATTCCGGAATAACTTTGAAACAAACCGAACACTATAACCACCAAGGGGATGTAAAATTTCAGCGCTGTTGTTCCAAGCGCGAATAAATACAGCAAAAACACCACTTGTGTCATGACGGGGTCGAGGATCGTAGTGCCAACCGTTCGCCACATCCGCGCAATGAGCAGACCTCCGGCGATGGCACCGATGGCGAAGGCGGCATCCAGCCCGGCCAGCCAGTAAGTGTTGCCATCGTAGTGACTGACCACCACCGCTGCCAGCAGGATATTGAAAACCGCCACAGAGGAAAAATCAAAATTACTAACCAAAAACACCGGAAAAAAACGCTTGCTTAACCTGACCACTTCCCGCAGTGACATGTCGCTGTAGACATCGGTTCCCTGGGCGCGAAGGACCTTGTGGTTTTTCACTGAGCCAACATAACAGACCAGCGCCAGTAGCAGTAAAAGATTGGCAGCGTAGAGAATGACCTCCAGGCTTTGATAAACCAACAGCACGCCGGCGAGCACCATCCCTAGCAATTGCCCGCTTTGAAGACTGAACATCAACCAGCCGTTGTCTTTTTCCAGACGCTCAGCCGCCGATAGCTCGGGGGTCAGAGTAAAGACGGCTATTCTCGAGATGGGCCAGACCGCGCTGAGGCCAATGGACAGCAGGAGGATCAGGCTGGCCCTATCGCCGAGCACCAGGATGACTACGGTACCGATCGCGCAGATCACTACATGAGCCACCGCGGAGATGAGCAACCCACTGCGCGCGCCATTTTTGTCGATGTAACTACCGGCGACCGCGGGAATCAGAACCATCATCACCATTTCGGCAATAAAGGTTACGGCGATGGCCAATATCTGTCCGGTCTGGTCGTAGAGATACTTGGAGAAACACAGCAAGAGCATTGCCTTGACAATGTTGGTGGCGAATTCGCCCAGTGCGAGAAATTTCATTGAGCCACCATGCTAGACACATTCAATCTGAATGGCATTGATGGCTTTCTCGGATACGTCCAATGCCCGGTCCGCGCTGTCGGCAACCACCAGCACCGATGCGGCCCGATCGAAACTGTTTTTCACCGCCGGTAAAATGTCGCCCACTTTATATGTCATCGTCACGTCGGTGACATCCGGCCATGTTTTGATTTCCTCAATGCCAGCGATACGCTTGATGGGTTTTTCCACCCCGTCCTGCACCAAGAAACGCACACAGGCGTACTTGCCGTTTGCCGTCGGTACAAGCCGTTGTTCATCCAACTTCAGACCCACGCCGAGTTGCGCGGAGATATCGTAGAGATCAATACCGGTGGCGAATTTCACCAGGTCGGATATCCGGTCACCACCACCGCGTGTATGGGTTTCGACAATCACCGGCTCACCGTCGCGCACAATTACTTCCGTGTGAGAGAGGCTGTGCTG
>JANNJF010000089.1:0-4131 GCA_031405715.1 Gammaproteobacteria bacterium
CAACATATACAATCCGGCCTCTCGCATGGATAATCCCAGTCCGATATCTCCCCCAACCCAACCCGTTCCTCAATCAACTGTAGCAAAAGAAACAACCAAAAAAATACCTGCCGGACAGATCAAAAAACGGCCGCTGCGTCAAACCAGGCTTGCTATTCCTCAAAAAAGTTATAACCTCAAGACAGTTGGAGCGTATGTAATCGCCGCAAAAAAAGCCTTCATCCAGGATAACTATCCGGAATTCCTTTCCATCACAGAGGATGCTCTGGGACGGATAAGTGCCGGAACGCTGACAGCCTCTAAAAAAACAAAACAAAAGCTGGTCAAGTACAAGGTTTTCGGATATGGACTACTTGAAAATGGTAAAGAGTAAGGAAACTGACTGATAAGCATGACAGCAACAACAACTATGAAAGGAGAACAGTATGAAGAGATTAAAGGTATGGTTTGCGGGAGGTTTGCTGACTCTGGCCCTGGCGCCTGGCGCCGCGTCCGCTACGGGGCTTGAACTGGCAGTCGGAGTCTGGAATCAGTCTCCCAAGGGGGATATTTCGTATAAGCCCGTCACTGGACTGGATAACCTGAGCATCGACGATGATTTGAAATACAGCGACGAGACCAGGATTTTCGGCCGGGCAAAGATCGAACTCCCGCTGTTCCTGCCCAACATCTACCTCATGGCTACGCCGTCTGAGTTCAGCAATACCGGCAGCAAGAACGCCTCATTCCGGTTCGGTAATCAGATCTTTGCAGCCAATGTTCCCTTCACCTCGGAACTCAAGCTGGACCACTATGATGTCGGTTTATACTACGGGATCCCGCTGCTCAAAACAGCGACCGCCGGAATCCTGAACGTGGACCTGGGGCTCAATGCGCGGATTATCGATTTCAAGGCGCGGGTAACCGGTCGCGCCCACCCTACAAAACTCAGGTCGGTGGTTGAGACATTGCTATGGGAAATTCGAGATAGCCTGCGCCTTGGTTTTGGCCAGCGGGAGCGAGCTCCCGCTATTAAAGCGGCGGCAAGCCGCCGCACTCCACGCTATACACCACCTGCAGATGATGCTCGCCGCCCGGCGGTATGCTGACCACATCTGCATCCGCATTGGCGGATTCCACACACAGCATGCCGAGATAACCGTCGGGGCCGAAATCACCCATCTTCGCGGCCTTGTCGATCCACGGATTCCATACTATGGTGCTGCGGCTGTTGTGCTTGGCGATACGTATGCGCCGGCGCAGTACCGGGTCTTCGATAACGCAATCGCGCTCTGAGTCGAGGTAAATGCGATCCACCTCCGCGCCGATGGTCACGCCACCGGTTTGTACCTTGCGTTTCGAGGCGTCCACCTTGTCGATGTAGGGGCAGCCCTCGAGTCCATAAACAACAGCCTTGCGCACGTCGCCCACGGCAAAATAGGTGTGCAGCGCGTCGCCCAGCACCAGGGCCTGCGGGCCGCGATTGACCGTGGCCAGGTCGAGCTCCAGGCGCGCACCGACGGTGACCGTCAAGGTCACGTCCGACGGATGCGGCCACTGCTGCGGGTTCTTGCTGGCGGCCGCGAGGCGCAACACGAGACGTGTCGCGCCCTCCCCGGTCACTTGGGTGGACAGCACCTCCCACATCACGGTGCGCGCAAACCCATGACCGGGAAACGCAGGCTCGCTGACGTGCGGCCCGAACCACGGCCAGCAGATGGGCACGCCGCCGCGGATGGATTTTCCCGGGGCAAACTTGGCATACCCACTCAACCATAAGACCGGCTCCTGGCCGTGAGGCTGGTAGGTCATGACGTGCGCGCCCTGCAACGCCACCATGGCCGTGGCATGGGGGTTGTTGATTTTCGCCACCACCAAACCGCCCGGACCGCTCTCGAAGCGCAGCTCTTTATCGACACCAAACTCCCGGTTAAGACGGTCTATCTCGATCGTTGTCATACGGCACCCCTTGGGCGGATAGCAGTGAAAAGGGCCACGTCACGCGCGGCAGTGGCTGAAAAACCGGCGGCAGTATAGCCGTGGGTCCGCACCGACCTCAACACATTCCGTTGTGTGCCGCCATGACGTCGGCTCGACAGGTGGCCGACGGTTGAATGCTATGCACATTGGGAAAGATGAGGTGAGGGTAACCAGAGGGCCTCTGAATAATTCGATGTAGGATGCGCCCTGCGCACCATTTTGTCGATCGGAGCGCAGGGGGGGCATCCTACATTTTTGAATTAATGAAAGCTTTCCTGGAGTGTGACAGCTCCGCAAACGCAAGCCAGCGGCACCGGTGCCGCTGGCTGCCTGCGGCTCACGGCTTGATCAGGACAAACAACTTGCCGCCGCCACGGTTGATCAGCAACAGCACATTGTCCTTTTTGCCGAGCTTGTTCACGACACGCTGATAGTCGCCGATCTTATGTACCGGGACACGATTGACCTCCACGATGACGTCACCGCGACGCACACCGGCGGCGGCCGCACTCGCGGCATCGACCGCACTCACCACCACGCCGCCGTTGCCCTGGGGCAGACCCAGTTGTCGCGCGATGTCCGGCGTAATGGCCTGCACTTCCACGCCGGCGAGGGCGGTGTTGCCGCCGGCCTGACCGTCGCTGTCGCCCGCGGCGGCCTGCTGCATATCCGCCGGCTGCTCGGCGATCTTCACCTTCAGTTCGGTGGGCTTTTTCTCGCGGATGACGCGGATCGCCACGTCTTTACCCACTGCCAGATCGGCCACCCGATTGCGCAGACTGGTGGGGCCATCGATGGATTTCCCGTCCATGCTGATGATCACATCCCCGGCGATGAAACCCGCCTTGGCCGCCGGACTGTCTTTCACCACCTCACCCACCAACGCACCCTTGGCATCGTCCACGCCAAAATTCTTGGCCAGTTCCGGCGTCAGCTCCTGGATCGACACCCCCAGCCAGCCGCGCACCACCTTGCCCTTGTCGATGAGGCTCTGCATCACCTTGCGCACCATATTGCTCGGCACGGCAAAACCCACACCCATATAACCGCCGCTGCGGCTGAAGATGGCGGTGTTGATGCCCATCAGTTCACCACGCGTATTCACCAGGGCACCGCCGGAGTTACCCGGGTTGATGGCCGCGTCGGTCTGGATGAAATCCTCGTAATCGGCGATACCCACATTGGCGCGGCCGACGGCGCTGACGATGCCCATGGTGACCGTTTGATTGAGGCCGAAGGGGTTGCCCATGGCCAGCACGTATTCGCCCACCTCGAGCTTGTCGGAATCACCCCACGGTACCGTAGGCAGGTCCTTGGCCTTGATGTGGATAACGGCGAGATCGGTTTTCGGGTCGGTGCCCACTACCTTGCCAATGAATTCGCGCTTGTCGCCGAGCACGACCTTGATCTCATCCGCCTTGTCCACCACGTGATTGTTGGTCACGATATAGCCGCCGCCATCGACGATCACACCAGAGCCGAGACTGTTTTCCCGCTGGTCCCGCGGCATTTGCTGTCCCTGGGAGAATTGGTCGCCGAAGAACTGACGGAAAAAGAGATCGTTGAAGAAAGGCGACATCTGCTGCAGGTCCTTACCGTGGATAACGCGGGTGGTGGAGATATTCACCACCGCCGGCATGACCGCCTTCACCACCGGGACAAAATTCGACTGCACCGCATTTGTCGGCGCCAGCGGCACGGCGGTGGTGGACAGCGCGGGGCTGCTATTGGCCGGCGCCACCCAGTCCATGCGCAGACTGAACAACAGGCCGATCACCACCCCCACCAGCAGGAACCCTCCTGCCACACCGCCGATCTTGAGCATACGTGCGCGACTGCTGTCAGACATGGGCCTCTCCTGAAAATTGGAAATAAAAAACGCCGCCGGCTTTTGGCCGGCTACCGACATTGATCCCGCAGCTTGGAAAAAGTTCGTCGGTTTGCGTGCGGCGCATCATTTTAATCACTCGCGGCGCCAAGGCAAGCGTCGAGCGTGGACCCAACCGCCCGAAAAAACACACCTGACCCCAGCGCACCGTGGAGTGCAGCCTGCGACCAGGGCTTGCATGCGCGCACCACTGCACATACATTATGCGCCTCAACTCCTTACCTACGCCGGAGCAAACCATGCCCTACCGACTGATAATCGCCTCGCTGCTGCTCGTGTTCGGC
>JANNJF010000090.1:0-2529 GCA_031405715.1 Gammaproteobacteria bacterium
CAGGCGCTGGGTCGCCGGGCTGCGAAGGACGGAGGCTACGCGGAGCGTTGTCGTAAACGACGCACACGTCTTGCCCGCATAGCTCAGTGGTAGAGCATCTGATTTGTAATCAGAGGGTCGGGGGTTCAAGTCCCTCTGCGGGCTCCATTTTATTGCCCAGGGTTAGAAGAACGATGGAAAAATTCCCCGCCGACGCATTGCCCATGATTCGCGCCTTCTATAAGACCCTGGCCACGCGCCTGGCGCCGGTGCGCAAAAAGCTCGGCCGGCCCATGCCCTTGGCGGAAAAGATTCTCTTCGCCCATTGGGAGGATAAGGGGGGTGCGCTGCCAACGCGGGGTGTGACCACGGCGAATCTGCGCCCCGACCGGGTGGCCATGCAGGATGCCACGGCGCAGATGGCGATACTGCAGTTCATTTCCGCCGGGCGTAAAACCACGGCGGTGCCCACCACCATCCATTGCGATCACCTGATCCGCGCCAAGGTCGGCGCCCGCCCCGACCTGCAGGTGGCGGACAAAACCAACCATGAAGTCTACGAATTCCTCGCCTCGGCCGGGGCCAAGTACGGCATGGGCTTCTGGAAACCCGGCTCCGGCATCATCCATCAGGTGGTGCTGGAAAATTACGCCTTCCCCGGCGCGCTTATAATAGGTACGGATTCCCATACCCCCAATGCCGGCGGCCTGGGGCTGCTGGCCATCGGCGTCGGCGGCGCCGACGCGGTGGACGTGATGGTGGGCCTGCCATGGGAACTGCTCTGGCCGAAGCTGGTAGGCGTGCGCCTCGTCGGTGCGCCTTCCGGCTGGACCAGTGGCAAGGATGTGATCCTGAAGCTCGCCGGCATGCTGACGGTGAGCGGCGGTACCAATAAAATCATCGAATACTTCGGTCCGGGCACGAGCGCCTTGAGCTGCACCGCCAAGGCCACGATTACCAACATGGGCGCGGAACTGGGAGCGACCACCTCGGTGTTCCCCTTCGACGTGCGCATGGCGGACTATCTGCGCGCCACGGGCCGCGCCGAGATTGCCAAGCTCGCTGAAGGTGTGGCGGCGGATCTTATCGCCGACCCGGATTGCGCCCAGCACCCGGAGAAATACTACGACGAGGTGGTGGAGATCGACCTGTCCAAGCTCGAGCCCCAGGTCGTCGGTCCGCATACGCCGGACCTCACGCGCGATATCTCGCACCTGGCCGCGGATGTGAAAAAACACGACTACCCGTCCCAGCTCACCGCGGCCCTCATCGGCAGCTGTACCAATTCATCTTACGAAGACATCGGCCGCGCCGCCCACGTGGCGCGCCAGGCCAAGGCCAAGGGTCTCAAGGCGCGGGTGCCGTTTCTCGTGACCCCGGGTTCGGAGCAGGTGCGCGCCACCATCGCCCGCGACGGCCTGCTGGCGGACCTGGAGGCCATCGGTGCCACGGTGTTGGCCAATGCCTGTGGCCCGTGCATCGGTCAGTGGGAACGCAGCGATATGCCCAAGGGCACGAAGAACTCCATACTTACCTCGTACAACCGCAACTTTCCGGCGCGCAACGACGGCAATCCCAGCACCCACTCCTTTATAGCGAGTCCTGAGGTGGTGACCGCCTACGCCCTGACGGGCACGCTGGACACGGACCCGGTTCACGATGGCGTGCGCCTGGATGACGGATCGATCCTGAAGCTCACCGCCCCCAGCAGCGCGGAATTCCCCCCGCAGGGTTTCGATCCCGGCGAGTCCGGTTATATCGCCCCCACGGACAAACCCGAGACCGCCGTGGTACGGGTGGATCCCCAGAGCGACCGCCTGGCCCTGCTCGAACCCTTCGAGCCGGTGGACAAAAAGGCCGGCTACCAGGACCTGCCGTTGCTGCTGAAGGCCAGCGGCAAATGCACCACCGACCATATCTCCCCCGCGGGTCCCTGGCTCAAGTACCGCGGTCATCTGGATCGCATCAGCGACAACATGTTTACCGGGGCGAACAATGCCTTTGCTAAGCAACCTGGCACGGGTTTCAACGTGCTCACCGGGCAGGAAGGCGAGACCCTGCCGGCCATTGCCCGGGCCTACAAGGCCAAGGGCATGGGCTGGGTGTCCATCGGCGACAAAAATTACGGCGAAGGCAGTTCCCGCGAACATGCCGCCATGTCGCCGCGCTACCTGGGGTGCCGCGTGGTGCTGAGCCGCAGCTTCGCCCGTATCCATGAAACCAATCTGAAGAAACAGGGGGTTCTGCCCCTAGTGTTTGCTAACCCGGCGGATTATGAGCGTCTGCGGCGGGACGACCGTCTGGCCTTCAAAGATCTGGACCAGCTGGCCCCGGGCAAGCCGGTGGTGGTGGAAATCCGCCATGCCGACGGCCAGGGGGAGACCATCGAGGCCCAACACAGTCTTACTAATGAGCAGATTGGCTGGTTCCAGGCAGGCTCGGCGCTGAATCTTATCCGGCGGCAGCAGACGGGTTAGATGGTGTCGCCCGCCCTGCATACTTTCAAAGAGCCGCGGAACCGAATTCCCTCTCCCCCGTGGTTTTCGGGGG
>JANNJF010000091.1:0-3547 GCA_031405715.1 Gammaproteobacteria bacterium
GTGTAGTGCCCTACCTAAGAGCCATTATAAAAAAAAGCGGGGCGAGCCGCCGCACTCCGAGAACACGACCTGTCTGGTCGATCTCACCACTGTGATATGCTGCTGACCAGTGGCACTAACCTCCCCGGCCCACAGCATGTACATCTACCTCCACGGCTTCAACAGCGGTGGCACCTCCTCCAAGGCGGGCCAACTGCGTACCCTGCTGGCCCCCGTCCCGGTGCTATCGCCCACCTATCCCGCGCACAAGGCGGCGGCCGCGGTGGATTTCCTGCGGGACTATATTGCCAAGACAACCCGCGACCAGAAACCCAACACCCCCCTTGTCCTCATCGGCAGTTCCCTCGGCGGCTTCTACGCGCAATACCTGGCGCGGGAGTTCAGCGCGCGCATCGTGCTCATCAACCCCTCCATTTATCCCGATGAAACTCTGCTGCGCGGCGTCGGCCCCAACCACAACGAGGCCACCGGCGAGGACTATCTGCTCAGTGCGGACGACGTGCGCGCCCTGGGCCACTACCGGGCAGCGACCTGCGACCCGCAGAGTCCGACGCTGTTGCTGCTGGATAGTGGGGATGATGTGCTGGATTACCGGGTGGCTGAGGCGTGGTATCGGGGGTGTGGTAAAACCATGGTGTATGCGGACGGCAGTCATCGCTTTGAGCACTTGGCGGAGGCGCTGGTGGAAATCCGGCGCTTGCATGATGCCTGAGTGTCATGCCGCGGCGCGGGAGCAAGCTCCCTATATTAAAGCGGCGGCAAGCCGCCGCACTCCACGTTAGTGACTGGTGCCGGCAGATCGGGTGATCTTGTTGTGGATGTTGTACTTGCCCAAAGGTTTCTTCAGCGGGATACGCTTGATTTCTTTCAGCGTGGCGGCATCGTACACGACGATGGCGCCATCCATCTCCATGATGCTCACCAGGGCGTATTTACCGTCACGGGTGAATTCCACATGGGCGGCCGTCTTGCCGGGTTGCGGGCGCAGGGTTTGCACGATCTCCAGGGTACGTTTGTCGATGACGTGCAGGGCATCCTTGTTCGGCCCGATAAATACGTCGGACCAGGCATACGGCGTGTTCTCGTGACTGCGCATGAAGAACCCCGGCCCCAGGGTCGGGATGCGCTTGATAATCTTCCAGTTGCTCATGTCGACGACACTCACCACCGACTCCTTGAGGTCGGGCGTGGCCAGCACCGGGTGGCCTTGATAGTCCCAGGTGATACCGGAACCCAAGTGCGGCAGACCCGGCAGCTCGACGTCGGCGATCTTGCGCCCCACGATGAGATTCACCACCTGACCGTTCTTGCCGTTACGCGCCGCGCCAATGAGATTTTTGTAATCCAGGTCGAAGAAGAAATCGTCCAGATAGTCGTCCAGTTTGATGCGGCGGATCGGGAACGGCCCTTTTAAGGCGATACCCTCGCCCATTTTGTAGTCGTGCACATAACCGGGATAAATCGGCTCGTGCGTCTCGCTATAGGGGATCTCCCACACCTCAGGGATGTCCTTGAGCGCCACGATGAAGCTCTTGCGCGGCGCGGCATCGTAGACCGCGCTGACGCGTGAGGTCTTGTCGTGTTCGTCCCGGGCGGCGATGATCTTGATGGGCGTCAGGTCGGCGGCGTCCAGGATGACCAGGGTGTGTGGCAGATAATTGCCGGCGATCACGTAACGACCGTCAGCGGACACGGCGATGTTGCGCAGGTTGATGCCGGCGCGGATCTCCGCCACCCACTTCAGATTGTAGATATCGAACTTACTCACCCAACCGTCGCGCGAGCCGAAGTACACATAGCGTCCCTCCGGCGAAAACTTAGGGCCGCCGTGCAAGGCGTAGCGCGTGGCAAAACGATGGATGGGCTCGAAGCGGTCACCGTCCAGCAGGGTCACGTGGTGATCGCCGGTTTCCACCACCACGAACAGATTGAGCGGATCGGCCTTGAACAACGGCGTGTCCGGCAGGCTGCCGGGTTTGTTTTGCACGATATGCGATGCGCGTATTTCCTTTTCGCCCCACACCGGTACCTGCGCCGGCGGCGCGTAAATAAAATCGACCAGGGCCTGGGCCTGCTCCGCGCTGAGCTTGTCCTGGAATGCCGGCATCTGCGAGGCGACCCGGCCATGCAGTATGGTGTTTGCGGCCGCGTCCTTTTTGAGGCGTCCCAGGTTTTCCGGCAACAGCGCCGGGCCGATGCGTCCCAGGCGGTCATCACCGTGGCAGACCGCGCAGTGCTGCTGATAGAGCGTCAGGGCCGGCATGGTTATGGTTGCGGCCGGCGCGGGTTTGTCGGGGGCCAGCGTCTTACAGCCCGCCAACAGAACGATAACGCCGCTCATGACCAAACCGATGGCTGCCTTCTTCATGCAACATATTCCTTATATGGAGTTGTTAGATTTTTGACTGAACACGGTGACTTTATTCTGTTATGGCCAGGAGAGGTAGTCCTGTATTGCTCGTTGGCTTTGGGGCCTTATGTGGGCCGCGCACCTGTGCTCCTCACCCCACCGGGGAGAACCTCAGGAATCTCAGCGACAGACCACGATTACACTATCCAGCAAACCTCTGAACAAGTCCCCTCTCCCCCGTGGTTTTGGGGGGGAGGGAAGGTTCATTACCCCTTGTTCAGAGGTTCCCTAGCTGTTACCCCATGGACGTTGTCATCGTGGTCTGTCTCCGCCTCTGGCGGACCGGGTCTCACAGCAGATTTGTGGTATGAGAAACAAGGACGCACGACAAGCTACTAGGATTATTGGGTAGATCGACACCCTATCACAGGGTATATCGATTGTAAGAAACTAAAGAAGAAGGCGAATCACCATGTAGTGAATAAAAAGCGCGGACCGAGGGTGCGATCAACACCCCCGACCCGCTAACCACCACCGACTAAACAGGAGTCGATCATGGCTAAGGCGCATTCTACGCCCACCAGGCGGCCTGTTGTACCCAAAACCTGTCAGGAGCGCCAGGTGAAGGTGAAACGAGGCTATTACGAACGGCGGCCCCGACCCTGGGCCGCCGACCCCCACCCCGTACCCCGGCCGGTACCCTGGGTACAACTAAAAGGGTATTGGTTGGAGGCGGCGGGGTTTAGCATCGATGCGTCGATCCGGGTGCGGGTGATGGAGGGGTGTCTCGTGCTGACAATCCTGACGCCGATAGACGCGGAGGCGAAGTAAAAAAAGAAACGTCTCGCTTTACCCACCGCCAGGGAGGTGGTGAGCGTGGCTTGTTTCCTTAGGTTCCCTTCGGGCGGTGAAAGAAGAAGGTGAGCGGCTAAGCACCGATCAGGGAGAACAACAGGCATGCCCAGCAAGAAGAAGACGGCGGCGGCCACGCAGATCGTGCAGTCCATCGTGTGGCTGCGCGGGCACAAGGTGCTGCTCGACGCCGATTTGGCCACCCTCTACGGTGTCGAGACCCGAGTCCTGGTGCAAGCGGTCAAGCGCAACCTCGCACGGTTTCCAGGGGATTTCATGTTCCAGCTGAGCGGCGAGGAGCTGGAAGTTTTGAGATCACAATTTGTGATCTCAAACGCCGGGCGC
>JANNJF010000092.1:0-5315 GCA_031405715.1 Gammaproteobacteria bacterium
GTGCGCATCGTCGGGCACGGCAACAGCAAACCGCAAAACGCCGATAAATGAGGCGCAGCAGCTTGTCCTACCGCCCCCTGGCGTTTTTTATACTGATATTAACCCCGACCGCGCCAGCCGCGGATGACGCGCGTGCCTGGCTGATGAAAATGAACCAGGCGGCGCACACCCTCAATTATTCCGGCTCATTCGTTTACCAGCATGGCGATCAACTCGAGAGCATGCGCATATTGCGCAGTGTTCAGGGCGGTTTGGTGCGTGAACGTCTGCTTTCGCTGAATGGCGCGGCACGCGAAGTGATACGCACCGACCAGGAGGTGCGCTGTTATCTGCCGGATGAAAATGCCGTGGTGGTGGAGCATCGCCGCGCCGAGGCGCGCAGCTTCCCTTCCTTGCTGCCGCAGTCGTTGCGCAATCTCGACAAGAATTACACCATCGCGCTGGGTGGGACGGCGCGGGTGGTCGACCGCAATGCGCAAGAAGTGACGATTTCCCCACGCGACAGTTACCGCTATGGCTATCGACTATGGGCGGACAAGGAAAGCGGTCTGCTGCTCAAGGCCAACCTGGTAGACGACAAAGGCAAGGTGATCGAACAATTCATGTTCACCTCGATCGAGCTGGGTGGAACCCTGCCCGACTCTGCGTTTGAACCGCGGGATGCGGGCAAGGACTACGTGTGGTATCGCGAGGACAAGGAAAGCGCTGTCTCCACCAACGCCAGCAAAGAGTGGGAGGTGAAACGTCTGCCGCCGGGATTCACGCTTTCCATGCACATGACACGCAAGATTCCGAACCGTAAAACACCGGTGGAACACATGATTTATTCGGATGGTCTTGCGGTGGTCTCGGTGTTTGTGGAAAAACTGGGGAACGAACCCGTCTCCCATGACGCCAGCGATGTCATGCATATCGGGGCGGTACATGCCCGCGGGCTCAATATCGGTACGCACCAGGTGACGGTGGTGGGGGAGGTCCCGGTCATCACTGTGGATCTGATCGGTGAGTCGATTGTGTCGATGCCCTGACCCGCCATCGATAAACTTGATGAGGTCTGTCCCGCTTAAAATTAAAACAACAGCCAGGTTGCCCGGTGCAAGGTTAAGCATGACTCCACTACCCCGGTTGTTTCTCGCCTTTATCCTATTGCTGACCTCTTCTGCCTGTCTGGCGGTGGAGCGCAAGCTTCCGGATTTTTCCGGCCTGGTGGAAAGCAATGGACCGGGCGTGGTGAACATCAGCACCACCCAGACCGTGCGCCGCACGCCGCTGGCCGGCATGGACGCCGCGCCCGACGAACCGGATGCCGGCCAGTTCAATGATTTTTTCCGCCACTATTTCGGCGAAGAGGGCGCGCCGGAATATCTCGACAGTAAATCCCTTGGATCCGGATTCATCATTTCCTCCGATGGCTATATCCTCACCTGCGCGCACGTGGTGGAAAATGCCAAGGAGATTATCGTTAAGTTGACCGACCGGCGCGAATTCATTGCGGTTATCGTCGGCACCGATCAACGCAGCGACATCGCGCTACTGAAGATCAATGCGACCGGTCTGCCCAAGCTTGCCATCGGCGCGCCGGAAAAACTGCGGGTGGGGGAGTGGGTGTTGGCCATCGGATCGCCCTTCGGCTTCGAGAGCTCCGCAACGAGCGGTATCGTCTCGGCCAAGCGCCGCAGCCTGCCCAAGGAAAGCTATGTGCCCTATATCCAGACGGATGTGGCGATCAACCCGGGAAATTCCGGCGGGCCACTGTCCAACATGAAGGGTGAGGTAGTTGGCGTCAACTCCCAGATATACAGCCGTACCGGGGGGTTCATGGGTTTGTCTTTCGCCGTGCCGATCGACATGGCGATGCAGATTGTCAGCGAGCTGAAGGCCAACGGCCGTATCCGCCGCGGCTGGGCCGGCGTCACCATACAGGAAGTGACGCGTGACCTGGCGGAGGCCATGGGTCTGAAAAAACCCGCAGGCGCACTCATCGCCGATATCCTTCCCGGCAGCCCAGCGGCCAAGTCCGAGTTGAAGATCGGCGATGTGGTGGTGGAGTTCGAAGGCCACAACATCGTTTTATCGTCGGACCTGGCGCCGCTGGTGGGCCAGACAGCCCCCGGAACGCGGGCACGGCTTGTGGTCATGCGCGGCGGGCAATTGCAGTCTACCTGGATGATTGTGGGCGAGTTACCAGAAGTGCTTGCAGCAGCACCGGAACCGTCGGCCCCGCCAGGCGAAAACGGCGCCCAGCTCGGGCTCATCCTGCGGGATATGAGTGTGCAACAATACCGGCAGCTGGGGATCAGGCATGGGGTATTGGTCGAAGGTGTCGCCAACGGTCCGGGCTATCGCGCGGGCGTACGCAAGGGGGATGTTATTGTGCAGGTTGATGGCAAGCCGATGCGCAGCGCCGCTAACCTGTACGCCTATCTGTCGCGCGCGCCACTGGATAGACCCCTGTCGGTGCTGATACGGCGTGGCGCAAGCGCCTTGTTTTTGGCGCTGCGGGTGAAGGAATAAGCCGTTTTCTCCGTGGGCTCACGCCTTGCACGTCCTGCGGGAAACAATGATATGATTGCGGATTGAAGAAACCTGGACATCTTTGCCTTACCCCGTAATCACTGGCTGTTCGCGGAACGGTGGAGGCGGCTAGCGAGAAGGGCGCCCTTGGCGCCCTTTTGTTATTGGTCTGTCGATTTGCTTACATAGGTTTGGCGTCTGGGTGTCGATAGTCACTGTGAGAACTTGAAATGAGCGGTTTGGACCGGCGGTTTATACGGAATTTTTCCATCATTGCCCACATCGACCACGGGAAATCCACCCTGGCGGATCGGTTTATCCAGATCTGTGGCGGGCTGGCGGAGCGTGAGATGGAGGCGCAGGTACTCGATTCCATGGACATCGAACGCGAGCGCGGTATCACCATCAAGGCCCAAACGGTGGCGTTGGATTACAAGGCGCTCGATGGCCAGATCTACCGCCTGAATCTCATCGACACGCCGGGGCACGTGGATTTTTCCTATGAAGTGTCGCGTTCCCTGACCGCCTGCGAGGGCGCGCTGCTGGTGGTGGATGCGGCACAGGGCGTACAGGCGCAGACCGTGGCCAACTGCTACACCGCCGCCGAACTCAATCTGGTGATCCTGCCGGTACTCAATAAGATCGATCTGCCGCAGGCCGATGCGCCACGGGTGATCGCCGAAATCGAGGACATCATCGGTATCGACGCCTCCGATGCCGTGAGCGTGAGCGCCAAGACGGGCGTCGGTATAGTGGACATCCTGGAACGCATTATCACCCAGATACCGGCGCCCAGCGGCGACCCGCAGGCGCTGCTGCAGGCACTGATCATCGATTCGTGGTTTGACAACTATCTCGGAACGGTCTCATTGGTGCGCGTGATCAACGGCACGCTGCGCACGGGAGAAAAAATCCGTCTCATGGCGACCGGGCGTGATTACTACGCCGAACAGATCGGCATCTTCACGCCCAAGCGCACACCGACCGGCGAGCTGTCTGCCGGCGAAGTGGGTTATGTCGTGGCGGGTATCAAGGAGGTACGCAGTGCCCGGGTCGGCGACACCATCACGCATACCGGCAATCAGGCGCGTAGCGCGTTGCCTGGATTCAAGGAGATCAAACCGCGGGTATTCGCCGGGCTGTATCCAGTGGAGTCGTCGGACTATGACGCCTTCCGTGCGGCGCTCGACAAACTCAGCCTGAACGACGCCTCCCTGCACTACGAGCCGGAAACCTCCCAGGCCCTGGGATTCGGTTACCGTTGTGGTTTTCTCGGCATGCTGCACCTGGAGATCATCCAGGAGCGGTTGGAACGCGAATACGACCTGAACCTGATCACTACCGCGCCGACGGTGGTGTATGAGGTGGTCACCAGCAAGGGCGAGGTGCTGCATGTGGAAAACCCGGCGAAGCTGCCGGATGCCAGTATCATCACCGAGACACGCGAGCCGATCATCCGCGCCAATATCCTCACGCCGCAGGATTATGTCGGCGCCGTGATGGGCCTGTGCATGGAGAAGCGCGGCGTGCAGAAGAACATGTTGTACGTCGGACGCCAGGTCATGCTGGCGTATGAGCTGCCGCTGAATGAAGTGGTGATGGATTTTTTCGATCGCTTGAAATCGGTCAGCCGTGGCTATGCCTCGTTTGACTACGATTTCCTCGAATTTCGTACTGCCAATCTGGTCAAGATGGACATACTGATCAACGGCGAGGCGGTGGACGCCCTCTCGCTTATTGTGCATCATGATCAAGCCCAGTATCGCGGCCAGGAGCTGGCGAAGCGCATGCGCGAGCTGATACCGCGCCAGATGTTCGATGTCGCCATCCAGGCGGCCATCGGTGCACGCATCATTGCGCGCGAAACCGTGAAGGCGTTGCGCAAGAATGTCACCGCCAAATGTTATGGTGGCGACGCGTCGCGCAAACGCAAGTTGCTGGAAAAACAAAAGGCCGGTAAAAAACGCATGAAGCAAGTCGGTTCTGTCGAAATTCCGCAAGAGGCGTTTCTTGCGGTCCTACGCGTAGACGAGAAATAACCTTATGGATTTCGCTCTCATCATGTTGTTGGCATTGGGCGTCACCGGCCTTATCTGGGCGGCAGACGCGATATTCGCTAAACCGGCGCGCACCCGTGCGGCGCAGCAGATGACCAAGGCGGGGGCGTCGGCGGACGAGGTGGCCCACGCTTACAAAGAATCGCTGCTGGTGGAGTACGCGCGCGCATTTTTCCCGGTGATCCTGGTGGTGTTCCTGTTCCGATCCTTCCTGGTCGAACCGTTCCGCATACCGTCCGGTTCCATGATACCCAGCCTGCTGATCGGCGATTTCATCCTGGTGAATAAATTCACCTACGGAATACGCTTGCCCGTGCTCAACAAGAAGGTCCTCGACATCGGCCAGCCTAAGCATGGCGATGTCATGGTATTCCGCTTTCCCGGCGACCCATCGCAGAACTTCATCAAGCGTGTTATCGGCCTGCCCGGCGATCACGTGGTGTATAAAGACAAGAAGCTTTACATCAACGGTGTGCTCATGCAACAGTCCGTGCTGGATGACTATAGTTACAGTGAAGGCAAAGACAGCCAAGGCAACGATCTGCAGATCACCTCCAGGCGCACGGAGGAGAGTCTCGACGGGGTCAAGCACAGCATCCTGTTGAGCGATGGACCGGATCAGATGCCCAAGGATCTTATCGTCCCGGAGCACCAGTATTTCGTCATGGGCGACAACCGTGATCGCAGCAACGACAGTCGTTTCTGGGGGACCGTGCCGGAGCAGAACATCGTCGGCAAGGCATT
>JANNJF010000093.1:0-2818 GCA_031405715.1 Gammaproteobacteria bacterium
GGTTTGGGTTTGGGTTTGGGTTTGGGTTTGGGTTTGGGTTTGGGTGGGTGTTGATTTTTCCAGTGTAGATTTTAACGTCCCGTCCAAGCTCGCCGAGCACCGCAGCCCCACCGGGGGATGTGCGCGAGCACTGTTTGAGCCATGCCTCATAGAGGGCATGGCGAGTTGCGCAGCGCCCCGGTGGGGCGAGGAGCACAGGGGACCGCGCGTTCTTTGCGCGGCGAGCGGCCGGGTGTGCTTTCTTTTGGTTACTTTTCTTTGCACAAACAAAGAAAAGTAACCCGCCCGCGGTGCGGGAACCGCATGTAGCTTTTCAAGCCGCGCGGTAGCGCGACAATAAGGGTGCAAGGATAAGGGGCTGTGCACGCTGACGCCGCGTCGGGAGCAAGCTCCCGGTAATACAGCGGCGGCGAGCCGCCGCACTCCGGAAAGTAACCCGCCCGCGGTGCGGGACCCGCAAGTAGCTTTTCAAGCCGTGCGGTAGCGCGACTACAGGGGTGCAAGGATAAGGGACTGTGCACACTGATGCCTCGCCGGGAACGAGCTCCCGGTAAGGCAGCGGCGGCGAGCCGCCGCACTCCGACACAGAGGCACCAACGATTATTCACGAATCAAAGCAAAAAATTCCGCCTCATTCAACGTGCGAACACCCAACTCCCGCGCCTTATCCGCCTTGGAACCTGCCTCCTCCCCCACCACCACGTAGTCAGTCTTCTTCGACACACTGCCCGCCACCTTGGCGCCCAACGCCGTGAGCCTTTCCTTCGCCTCGTCCCGCGTCATCCCGGCGAGCGTGCCTGTCAGCACAAAGGTCTTGCCGGACAGCGCTGAAACAACTTTCATCTCCATCTTGGGCCAAACTATGCCTGCATCCATCAGCTTAGCGATCACCGCGCGATTGTGCGCTTGCTGAAAGAACGTCTGAATATCCTCGGCCATATTCGGCCCGATGCCGGGGACGGTTTGTAGTGCGTCGGCATCCGCATCCATAATAGCGTCGAGCTCGCCGAAGTGCTGTGCCAACGCCAGGGCCGTGGCCTCGCCCACCTGGGGTATGCCGAGTGCGTGCAGAAATCGCGGCAGTGTAGTGTGTTTGCTCTTCTCGATACTGTCGAGCAGATTCTGCGCCGACTTGTCGCCCATGCGATCAAGCTCTGCGACCTGCGTCTTGTCGAGGTGATAGATATCGGCAATGGAGGTAACCATGTCTTTGTCCACCAGTTGCTGCACCAGCTTGTCGCCCAGGCCTTCGATATCCAGGGCGCGGCGCGAGGCAAAGTGCAGTAACGCACCCATGCGTTGCGCCGGACAGTAGAGGCCACCCATGCAACGGTAGGCG
Source organism: Gammaproteobacteria bacterium (assembly GCA_031405715.1). Taxonomy (GTDB): domain Bacteria; phylum Pseudomonadota; class Gammaproteobacteria; order Acidiferrobacterales; family UBA6901; genus JANNJF01. Next base: position 1,340 of record JANNJF010000093.1, read on the forward strand.
GACTCGTCCGGGTGACGTATCACCTCTGAACCGCACACTGGACAGATTTCCGGCATGCGCCATGGTTGCGCGTTGTGCGGGCGTTTCTCCTTCACCACACCGACCACTTCCGGGATCACATCGCCGGCACGCCGCACGATTACCGTATCACCGATGCGCACGTCCTTGCGCTCCACCTCGTCCTGGTTGTGCAGTGTGGCGTTGCTCACCACCACGCCACTGACCTGCACGGCTTTAAGCTTGGCCACCGGTGTGATCACGCCGGTGCGACCCACCGACGACAGGATATCCTCCACCACCGTGGTCTCCTCCTGCGCCGGCAGTTTGTGGGCGAGGGCCCAGCGCGGCGCACGCGCCGTGTAACCCAGGCGCGCACGCGCCGCCAGATCGTCGACCTTGTACACCACTCCGTCGATCTCGAAGGGAAGTTCAGTACGCTGTTGGAGTATTTCCCGGTAGTAATCGAGGCACGCCTCGATACCATTCACCTGGCGGAACAGATCGGTCACGCGGAAGCCCCACTGCTTGAGACGGGCGACCACCTGTGAGTAGAGTGGCGCCACATCCTGCGACACCTCCCCCAGACCCCAGGGGAAAAAACGCAAGGGGCGGCCGGCGGTGATGCGTGGATCGAGCTGACGCAGGCTGCCGGCGGCGGCGTTGCGCGGATTGGCGAAGACGTTCTCGCCCTTGGCCAGCCTTTCGGCGTTGAGTCGCTGGAAATCACCCGTGGGAATAACGATCTCGCCGCGCACCTCCAGCACCCTGGGCCAACCCTGGCCGTGCAGACGCAAAGGTATACTCTTGATGGTACGCACATTGCTGGTGATGTCCTCGCCGGTCTGACCGTCACCGCGCGTACCGGCCTGGGTCAGCACCCCATACTCGTAACGGATACTCACCGACGTGCCATCAAATTTCGGCTCGGCGGTGTACGTCACCGCCTGCTCCGTGCCGAGACCCTTGCACACCCGCTGATCCCAATCACGCGCCTCCTGATCGTCGAAGGCGTTATCCATGGAGGTCATGGGCAGACGATGCAGTACCGCGCCAAACTCGGCGAGGGGCTGGGCCCCGACGCGCTGGGTCGGCGAATCGGAGGTGATCAGTTCGGGGTGCGCGCCCTCCAGCAATTGCAGTTCGCGCAACAGACGGTCGTATTCGGCATCGGTGATGACCGGTGCGTCGAGCACGTAATAGCGGTAATTGTGCTCATTGATCTGTTCGCGCAGCTGGGCGATGCGCTTTTTGGCGTTTAGCGGATTGTTCATAGGCGCATCGTAGCATGAGAGAAATGGCTGTGTGCAGTCGGACAACCAGACCCTCACGCCTAGTACTCCGTCAAATAAGTTTTTCCGTATCGCCAGGGAGCCCCTGAACACTGTCCCCTCTCCCCCGCGCACGTCGGGGGAGAGGGTTAGGGTTAGGGTGAGGGGCGAGCCATCTCGAAGAAGAACCCCTCACCCTAGCCCTCTCCCC
>JANNJF010000094.1:0-1432 GCA_031405715.1 Gammaproteobacteria bacterium
TCCTACCCTGGCGTGACTGGCAGAAAACCCTCGCTGCTGTCGTGGCGGCAACGGCGCTCGCCATCGGCCTCTTGTTCGCGCTCTCCTCAACTGCCCATGGGCAGTCCAATGCATCGGCCCGGCGAGGGCGCGGTCCCTTGCTACTTGCCACTTGCAACTTGTAACTTGCCCCTTGCTACTGCAGTAATATGCGCTGCCCCTTCTGCCTGGCTGAAGACACCCGCGTCATCGACTCGCGCCTGGCGGACGAAGGCGACTCGGTGCGCCGGCGACGGGAATGCGCAAGCTGCGCTGAACGCTTTACCACCTTCGAGCATGCCGAGTTGCACATGCCCCAGGTGGTCAAATCCGATGGCCGGCGCGAGGCCTTCAACGAAGAGAAATTGCGCGGCGGCCTGAGCCGCGCCCTGGAAAAACGCCCGGTGGAAGCGGAGGCGGTGACGGCGGCGGTCGGGCGCATACAACACAAACTCCAGGCCAGTGGCGATCGCGAGGTGGCGTCCCGCGCCATTGGTGAGCTGGTGATGGCGGAGTTGCGCGACCTCGACGCGGTGGCCTATGTGCGCTTCGCCTCGGTCTACCGTCACTTCCAGGACCTGGACGCCTTCAGCGAAGAGGTGCGGCGCCTGCAGAACGAACCGTCTGCTTCGGTCCGGCGCGATCAGCTCAAATTACTGCCGGACAGCGAGCCGGCCCCGGTGGCGGAGCGCCATGCCAAGGGCAAGCTCGGTCCGGGTGGGGAGTCGGGCGACCCGGGCGGCACGCGGTCGCGCAAGCCATGAGTGGCGAAGCGCGCACGGCATCCGCGCCGACGACGCCGATCGCCGCCGCCGATGCGGTGTTCATGGCGCGCGCCCTGCAACTCGCCCAACGTGGCTTGTACACCACCGATCCCAATCCCCGTGTCGGCTGCGTCATCGTCAAGGATGGCCACATAGTCGGCGAGGGTTGGCATGAGCGCGCCGGCGGTCCCCACGCCGAGGTTCATGCCCTGAACACCGCCGGCCTGCAGGCCAGGGGCGCCACGGCCTATGTCACCCTGGAGCCCTGCTGCCATCACGGGCGTACACCGCCCTGTAGCGTCGCCCTGATTGAGGCGGGCATCGTGCGGGTGGTGGTCGCCATGTCCGACCCCAATCCATTGGTCGCCGGCCAGGGTGCGGCGGCCCTGACCGCCGCCGGCCTGCGCGTGGAGAGCGGGCTGATGCAGCCCCAGGCGGAGGCGCTGAACCCGGGTTTTATCTGCCGTATGCGCAGCGGTCGCCCCTATGTGCGCGCCAAGCTCGCCGCCAGCCTGGACGGCCGCACGGCCCTTGCCAACGGGGTGAGCCAGTGGATCACCGGGGAGGCGGCGCGCGCGGATGTGCAGGGCCTGCGCGCACGCAGCTCCGCCATCCTGACGGGTAGCGGCACGGTGCTCGCCGACGATCCG
>JANNJF010000095.1:0-1542 GCA_031405715.1 Gammaproteobacteria bacterium
GGGGAGAGGGGGCTTGTTCAAAGGCTCCTTAAAATCGTGCACATCGCTACTACCATCGTCGACCTGCAGCAACGAGTGGCCGCAGAGCGCGCCCAGGGCCGGCGTATCGCCTTCGTTCCCACCTTGGGTAATCTACACGCCGGACACCACTATTTAATGGGGGAGGCGCGCCGGCATGGGGACTTGGTGGTGGCCAGCATCTTTGTCAACCCGTTGCAGTTCGGGCCGCAGGAAGATTTCAGCGCTTATCCGCGCACCCCGGAGGAGGATAAGCGCTTGCTCGCGAGTGCGGCGGTGGATGTGCTGTTCATGCCGGACGAAGGGCAGATGTATCCGCGCGGGCGCGCCGCCCAGACCGTGGTGGAGGTGCCGGGGGTGAGCGATATCCTCTGCGGGCAGTATCGCCCCGGACACTTCCGCGGCGTGACCACGGTAGTGAATCGTCTGCTCAACCTGGTCTCCCCGGACGTAGCGCTGTTCGGAAACAAGGACTACCAGCAGCTGCTGCTCATCCGTCTTATGACGTCGGATCTGGGCATGTCGGTGAGCATCGTCGGCGTGGACACCGTGCGCGAAACCGACGGCCTGGCCTTGAGTTCACGTAACGCCTATCTGACTGAGGAGGAACGCACCCGCGCCCCCCGGCTCTATGCCGCGTTGGTGGCCCTGGGTGGGCAGATACAGCAGGCCCAAGGGGTGCCCGTGGGGGCGGAAGCGGCCGCCCAGGCGGACCTGGCGGAAGCGGGTTTCCGCCCGGATTATGTCAGTGTGCGGCGTCAGGCCGACCTGGGGGAACCGGGACCCGACGACCAAAAACTGGTGATTTTGGCCGCTGCCTGGCTCGGCCGGGCGCGTCTGATCGACAATATTGAGCTGGATTTGAATCCTGTGGCCTAAAATTGGATAATTGACCATTATTATTATGATAGCGACACGTCGAGGATAGAGGCAAACCCATGCAGAGAACGCTGTTACGCGCCAAGCTGCACCGAGTGCACGTTACGCATTCCGAACTGGACTACGAAGGCTCCGTGGCCATCGACGGCCGTCTGCTGGACGCGGCGGACATCCGTGAGTACGAACGTATTGATGTGTACAACATTAAAAACGGCGAGCGCTTCAGCACTTATGCCATTCGTGCCGAGGAGGGGTCGGGCATCATCTCGGTCAACGGCGCCGCCGCCCACAAGGCCAGCCCCGGTCATCTCCTGATTATCTGCGCCTTCGGCGTTTTGGAAGAAAAGGAACTGGCGCTGTTTAAACCACGCCTGGTATACGTGGACGCGCAGAATCGCATCACCCATACACGCCATTCCATCCCAGTGCAGGTCGCCTAAGGCCGAAAGGCGGCGTGCCGCATTTCATTGCAGATCGTTTTCCCGCGGATACCCCGAGATAGAAACAACAACGCCGCGCTGAGGCTTAGCGCGGCGTTGTTGTGTTGCAGGTAACAACTTTAGAGTACTGGTACCGAGGGTCGGAATCGAACCGACACGGTGTCACCACCACCGGATTTTGAGTCCGGCGCGTCTACCAATTCCG